>NZ_JBTTIO010000050.1:0-3135 GCF_058323355.1 Thiogranum sp. | reverse complement strand
TTTGAAACGTTCCCTGACTTTGGCTTTTTGTTCCGGCCCCATGTGCTGCCAGCGCTCGGCGCCCTTGCGCAGTTTTTCCTGGCGCTGTGGCGGCAGTGTGTCCCAGTGTTTCCTGAACGGCTTGAGCACCTTCTGCTCCGTCGCGCTCAGCGATTCCCATTCAATGGCGTCCTGCGCCATGACTGCCATTGGCAGGACGCTGGCCATCAACAGATACAGTGCTGCGAACCCGGTGTGCTTCATCGAATCAACCGCTCACCTGTGTGGTATCCAGCCAGTCGTAAAAATCCAGTTCCTCGATCAGTTCCAGGTCTTCCGACTGGGCAGCGAGATCGAGTGCTTCCGGGTCGACACCCGGCAGACTGGCATCGTGGTTTAGCAATAACGCCGCGGTCAGTACCGAGGCGGCAACCGCCGACAAGGCTGCAACTGGCAGCCAGTGCGTACGCCGCGGCTTCGCCTCCAGTGCATTGCGGCGTGCCGAGGCAAGGCGCGCGGCGGTGACTTCGTCAAGCGAATCGGCGTGTTGATCCAGTGTTTGCCGAACCTGGTCGACAAAAGGCTTGTCGTCGTCACTCATGGCCAGTGGTCCTCCAGTTGTTCGCGCAGTCGGTGTAGCGCGCGTGAATAATGTGTCTTTACGCTGCCTTCACTGCAGCCCATGGCAAAAGCCGTTGCTGAAACATCCATCCCTTCCCAGGCGCGCAGCAGGAAAGCCTGTTGCTGGCGCAGCGGAAGCGCCTGCAGCGCAAGCTGTAATTGCGCCATGGCATCCTCGCCAGCCAGCTGCCGCTCAATACCGGGCTGTGTATCCGGCAGGTTCTGAATGGCGTCACTGTGGTCTTCATCACCATCGCCACGCAAGCCGCTGAACCAGACGCGGAAGCGATTACGCACCCGGTTACGTCGATACCAGTCACGGATACGGCTTTGCAGGATGCGATAGAACAGCGGCGGCCAGTCGGCAGCGTCGCGGTCGCCATAAGACTTCACCAGTCCCAGCATGGCGTCCTGCACCAGGTCGAGGGCGTCCTCGCGGTTTCCCGTGGCGATCTCGGCCATGCGGAAAGCACGCTTTTCGGTCGCCACGAGAAATGCATCAATAGATTGTCCGGCATCCAGTGGTCTGCCCCCTTGCCCGGCGGATAGCACCCTATTCTACGCATTTACCGACATAACATCTTTTCCGCGAGTGTGGCCTCAATGGCGCCTCGCGGCGTGGTCCATGCGATGATTGATACGCGCGCCCTTATTGTCGAGGCGGCGGTCGATGCGATCACCACGGACATCCAGCCGACGGTTGATGCGGTCGCCTTTAACATCCAGTCGATGCGCCACACCGTACTTCCCGTTGGCGGCAGCCCGGTCGGCGGCAAAATCCAGGCGCCGGTCGATTCTGTTGCCTTTGACGTCCAGCCTGCGCTCGATACGGTCGCCTTTGACATCCAGCCTGCGTTCGATGCGATCACCCTTGCGGTCCAGATATTGAGAATGCCCGTCGCCCGCGTTCGCCAGCCCGCTACCCAGCAGTGCAACGCTTGTAACCAGCAGTGTCATAATGGTTTTTTTCATCGTTTTGACCTCTTCAGTGATGGAATGAATTGCCTTGTACACCCCCTTCAACGCACAATGTCGCGGGCGGTTGACCGGATGAGTGAAAAAATTTTGATCATGGCGAATAAGCCACAGATTCTGGAAGTGGCGGTTCCTTCGCCACTGTTCCGGCGTTTCGATTACCGTGCCCCGGCAGGTGCCACAGCGCAGCCTGGCATGCGCGTTGTCGTCCCCTTTGGCAGTCGAAAAGTGGTCGGTGTGGTGCTGGCATTGCGCGACCACACCGAGGTGCCGGCCTCACGCCTGAAAACCGCCACCATCCTGCCCGACGCTACGCCAGTGCTGGGCGCCGAACTGATGCAGTTGCTGAACTGGGCCGCTTGCTACTATCACTACCCGATTGGCGAAGCGCTGGCTACGGCACTGCCGGTACTGTTGCGCAAGCCGGAGCCACCGCCCGAACCCGACCGGCGACGCTGGCGGCTTACCGAAACAGGCCGCAAACAATCGCCCGACACACTGAAACGCGCCGTGCGCCAGGTACAGGTGCTGACCGAGCTTGCGGCCTATCCACAGGGGCTGCCGCGCGAAGCACTGCCCGCACCCCGTTCAGTGCTGGCCGCGCTGGAAGAAAAAGGCTGGATCGAGTCGTTCGAGGCCAGTGGCGAACCCGGCCCGACACCGCACGCGCTAAATGCAGAGCCTCACCCGCTCAACACGGCACAGCAACAGGCGGTCGAATGCATTTCCGCCGGTGCCGGTCAATACAATGCCTTTCTGCTGGAAGGCGTCACCGGCAGCGGCAAGACCGAGGTGTACCTTCAGGCCATCACCCCGTTACTGGAAGCCGGTCGGCAGGTGCTGGTGCTGGTGCCGGAGATCGGTCTCACGCCACAACTGGTGGAGCGTTTCAGCACCCGCTTTGCCGCCGACATTGCAGTCCTGCACTCGGGACTGAACGATCGCGAACGACTGGATGCGTGGCGCGCCGCCGCCAGCGGGCGGGCCGGCATTATTATTGGTACGCGCTCGGCCATCTTCACCCCGCTGGCGCGACCCGGCCTGATCATTGTCGATGAAGAACACGATGCCTCGCTCAAACAGCAGGACGGTTTCCGCTACTCGGCGCGCGACCTGGCGGTGTGGCGCGCGCGCCAGCTGGATATTCCCATTGTGCTTGGCACGGCCACACCCTCGCTGGAAAGCCTGTTCAATGTGCAACAACAACGCTACCAGCGCCTGCACCTGCCGGAACGTGCCGGCAGCGCCGCTGCCCCGCCGCTGAAAATCCTCGACCTGCGCGGCCAGCCGATGCGCAGCCTGCTCAGCGCCTCACTGCTGGACGCCATGCGCGAGCACCTGAAAAACCAGGGACAGGTTTTGCTGTTCCTCAACCGCCGTGGCTATGCGCCAGTGCTGCTATGCCACGATTGCGGCTGGATCGCGGAATGCCGGCGCTGCGACGCACGCATGACCCTGCACCGTCACAGCGGTGAGCTGCGTTGCCACCACTGCGGCAGTCAGCGGCGTGCCGAAACCGTCTGCCCGACCTGCAACAACGATGACCTGCTGGCCGTCGGT
>NZ_JBTTIO010000005.1:0-29911 GCF_058323355.1 Thiogranum sp. | reverse complement strand
AATGGAAGATTGCCGAGCTTGAAGATGCCATCGAGACCGAGTTTGGCCAGCGTTTCGATCTCCAGGGCTGGCTGGATGCCGCTGATGACCTGCACGAGGAAACGCTGCGCGCCAGGTTGCTCGAAGAACTGGCGCGCGAACACGACGAGAAAGAGCAGCAGGCCGGCAGCGAGACCATGCGTCATTTCGAAAAGGCGGTTATGTTGCAGGTGCTGGACCAGGCCTGGAAAGAACATCTCGCGGCCATGGATTACCTGCGCCAGGGTATTCACCTGCGTGGCTATGCGCAGAAGAACCCCAAGCAGGAGTACAAGCGCGAGGCCTTCGAGATGTTTACCGATATGCTGGAGCGCATCAAACTGGATGTGATTGGCATCCTCTCCAGGGTACAGGTCAAGACCGAGTCTGATGTGGAAGCCGTGGAGCAGCAGCGACGGACTACCTCACCGATGAATTTCCGTCACGACGAGGTCAGCGCTTTACCAGAGAGTGAAGATGTCCCTGCCGGTGAAGAAGAGGAACATCAGCCGTTTGTGCGTGGTGGACGCAAGGTCGGGCGTAACGAGCCCTGTCCCTGTGGTTCGGGCAAGAAATACAAACAGTGCCACGGCAAGTTGAGCTGAGGCCCGACGCCTGAACCATGCCGGTTGGATATAGCCAGTTGCCTGAACTGTCTGCGGTGGCTGGCGTAAGGCTGTCTGCGCAGGCGGCAAGCGTTCGTTATGAAGGCCGTGATGACCTGGTGGTCATGGAGCTCGCGGAAGGCAGCCGCTGTGCGGCTGTATTCACCCGCAATGCCTTCTGCGCGGCACCTGTCATTGTCGCCAGAGAGCACCTGGAAAAAACCTCCCCGCGTTTTTTGCTGATCAACAGCGGTAACGCCAACGCCGGCACTGGCATCCCCGGGCTTGATGATGCCCGGCAAAGTTGCAAGGCGCTGGCGCAGCGGGCCGGCTGTGAAGCGTCACAGGTATTGCCTTTCTCGACCGGTGTCATTGGTGAGCGGTTGCCTGTAGGGCGAATCGAGTCAGCGCTGGATGATGCGCTTGCCGGGTTGTCGCCAGATAACTGGTCAGTTGCCGCGCACGCCATTATGACGACGGATACCGTTGCCAAGGGCGTAACACTGACGCTGCCCGTCGGTGGGCAGACGGTAACGCTCACGGGTATGGCCAAGGGGTCGGGCATGATCCGTCCGGATATGGCAACCATGCTGGCGTATATCGCGACCGATGCCGCAGTCGAAGAGGCTGCGCTGCAGGCCTGTTTGCAGCAAGCCGTGGAACAGTCTTTCAACCGCATCACGGTGGATGGCGATACATCCACCAACGATGCCTGTGTACTGGTGGCGACCGGTGCATCCGCTGCTGTCTGTGTGGATACGGATCATGCGGATTACCCGGCCTTCTGTGCGGCGGTCAGTGAGGTTTGTACACGGCTGGCGCAGCTTATTATTCGCGATGGCGAAGGTGCGACCAAGTTCGTTACGGTCCGCGTGGAAGACGGAGGTAATAACGCGGAGTGCCTGCAGGTGGCCTACACGGTCGCACATTCCCCGTTAGTGAAAACGGCGCTGTTTGCCAGTGACCCGAACTGGGGGCGCATCCTGGCCGCGGTAGGGCGTGCCGGCCTGTCGCAACTGGATATTGACCGGGTGGAACTGTGGCTGGACGACGTGTGCATTGTTCGCGATGGCGGTGTTGCGCCCGATTACACCGAGGCAGACGGTCAGCGCGTCATGAACCAGGATGAAATACTGATTCGTATTATACTGGGCCGCGGCAATGCGGTTGAAACAATCTGGACCAGTGACCTCTCTCACGATTATGTCAGTATCAATGCCGACTACCGTTCCTGAACCGAACGACCCTGAAACACTTCACGTTGCGGTTGCCGCTATCGTTGATGGTGCCGGCCGGGTATTGCTGACGCGCCGGCCTGATCATGTTCACCAGGGAGGGTTATGGGAGTTTCCCGGAGGCAAGTGTGAGCCCGGAGAACCGGTTGAAACTGCGCTGGATCGTGAAATACAGGAAGAACTGGGCATTCGTATTACTGCCCGCAGGCCCTTGATCCGGGTTCCCCATCGTTACCCGGATCGCAGTGTGCTGCTCGATGTGTGGCGTGTTCATGCCTTCGAGGGCCAGCCGCATGGGCGTGAAGGCCAGCCGGTCGCATGGGTGCCGATCGAGTCGCTTGAAAGCCGCAATTTCCCGGCAGCGAACCTCCCCATTATTCGCGCCCTGCAATTGCCATCGGCATACCTGATTACACCGGAGCCGGGCGAAAACCGTGAAATTTTTCTTGCACAATTACAGCGGCGGCTGGATGAGGGGATCAGGTTGGTGCAATTTCGCGCCAAAAGCCTGGATGATGTGTCGTACATGTCTCTCGCCGAGTCGCTGATTCAACAGTGTCACGCCAGCGGTGCGCAGGTTCTGTTGAATGCCGATGCCAGCCTTGCCGTGCAGCTTGGTGCCGATGGTATCCAGCTCAGCAGTCAGCGGTTGCAACAGGCGACTGAAAGAGATTTACCGGGAAACCTGCTGCTGGGGGCGTCTTGCCACACAGCACAGGAGCTGGCGCACGCCCATGCTGTCAATGCCGACTTTGCGCTGCTCTCCCCGGTTAAACCCACAGCCAGTCACCCGGATGCACCGGCTTTGGGCTGGGAGGCTTTCGAGAGTCTGGTCGCGTCATGTGCCATGCCGGTCTATGCGCTGGGCGGTATGACGCCGGTCGACCTCGATGAGGCTGTCGTGAATGGCGCACAGGGTATCGCCGCCATTCGCGCGTTATGGGAAACATGACCCGTACCTACGGATCATGGATCCTGTTGTGCCTTGCGCTGGCGGCCTGCAGTGAGCGGGGTAGTGAGGGCTTCCCCGTGCAAACCCTGTCACTCGATAATGGATGTGACGTGCGCGTGGCCTGTACAGGCCAGGGTGATGGCCTGATGGTTTCTGCGCACATGGCAGCGCATCGTTCGGCCCTCAAGCCCTTCAATGTTTCCCTGTCCAGCAACACAGAACTGCAAGCCGTGACTGTCAGCCTGGAAATGCAGGGGATGGATATGGGGCAGAATCGTTATCGTCTGCTCAAGATGAATGACGGAAGCTGGCAGGCCGATATCACCCTGCCCATCTGTAGTTCCGGGCGTAGTGACTGGCTTGCAGTGTTCGAAGTGCGGACTTCAGGCAGAGATTACCGGCTAAACGTACCTTTCACCCTGGGAGAGTAGCTCGCAATGAACGGCTTGATCAGTTGCCCGGGTCAAAATCATCCGCCGGACGATCATCGGGTATCCGGTTACGTTCCTCGAACCAGTCGCCAAGGTCAATCAGGCGGCAACGCTCGCTGCAGAAGGGTCGCCACGGATTGCTTTTGTCCCAGGCCGCCGCCTGTTTGCAGGTCGGGCAAGGCACGGTTTTCCGGGGCGGGTTGTGTGTGGGTTTACGGCTGCTCATCAGGACGTTATATCACACAACATCCCAGTTCGAAGGCAACATTATCGGTAGTCTGGTGGAGGTGTCCATCTTCTTCTGATGTGGAAAGGAAGCGTACCGTAAAGCGATGCCGGCCACCGCTGATCTCGGCAAAATAAGGTATTTTACGGCTGACCGATACACGAACCAGCTGACAGGGCAGGCCGGGATCGAGGGTTTTCTGGAAGAAACCGTTTTCCGCCATGACCGGCCTGGTCGAGGCGCTTTCGCGGATCAGCTTGAGGATGAGCTGTATGGCGCCGGCAATGGATTCAAAATGTTTCAGCCACTCGGCCAGATCCCGGGTACGCTGTGCGGCCGGTTGCTCCAGCCAGAAATGATAACCGGGCAGGTCGAAGTCACAGGTGCCGCCGGCGATGGCGGAGCGTTGCTGGATAGCGGACAGAAATTCATTTTCCCTGAGCGATGCGGCAATCGGGCCACCATTGTGGTGCAGCTGGTCCGTCAGGGTTTCCAGCTCTCCCAGGGTGTCGCTGAGGCGTTTGCGGTCAACCTCCGGGTTTTTCTCCAGCCGTGCCAGGGTGCCGGCATGACGCTCCAGTTCTTTCAGTACTTCGGTCTTGAGGTCGGTACGCCCGAAGATGGCCATGATGTCGAGCAGCGCTGTCAGTGTGCTGCGGCTGTCCCAGTGGCTCTTGCCACGCAGGTGGTGGGCAGCCTCGGCAAACAGGAATTCCAGTCGCAGGAAGGTCCGGATGCGCTCGTTCAACGGTTGTTCGTAAAAGATTTTCTGTTTCACCGGGCGCGTAATTCGGGGTGGCTGGGGCTGCGCTATTGTCCACCAGTCAGGGGTAGGGCGCAAATGTAGCCAGATAGCGACGTTGGGTGTTTTGTTACAGTGGGTAGGGTACCCGGATACCCGGGTCATCGGCGGGAAAATCCCGTGTATTTCGGGTAACGAGTAACGTATTGGAAATTTGTGCGCTGGCCCAGATGATAGCGTCCGGGATACGGATGCGGTGCTGGCGTCTCAGTGTTACAGCGGCTTCGGCAATATCAGGCGAAACTTCGATGCACGTAAAACGGGAGAGAAAATCGCGTAGCAGTCGTTCTTCACTTTCGTCGCTGGCACCGACCATGACTTCCATCCAGGTGACCAGGCTGATGGCACAGTCAGAGTAATATGCCATTTCCTCGCGTGCTTTTTCAATACCGAGCAGGTAGTCAATCAGGATGTTGGTATCAAGAACCGGATTCACGATTCGACCATTCGTCTCTGAGCCTGTCTTCATAATCCCTTCCCTGGATTTCACGGTCGCGCCACAAACCGAATGTTTCGTTATTGTCAGGCGGTAGTTTTTGTTGCAGGAACAGGCGAACGGCGCGACGTATGGCTTCTGCGCGTGAGATGCTTTCTCGCTTGCAGAGGCGATCGAGTGCTTTCAGGGCCTGTTCGGGGACGTCAATAATGGTGCGCATAACGTCATCATATGCCGTTATCATTTGTTGTGTCAACCGTAATGCGAGTGGCTGGCGTTAAGCCTTGCGTGTTTCAGCCAGTTGCCGATATTGCTGATCAAGTCGGGCTACCTCTGCCGCCAGGTGACGGAGATCGTCGTTGTTTACGATCACGTCGTCTGCAATGGAAAGGCGTTGCTGGCGGCTGGCCTGGCTGCCAAGGATGACTTCAACATCATGGTGGGAGAGTTGATCCCGGCGGATGACCCGTTCGATCTGTTGATGTTCCAGCGCGTCGACTACGAGAATACGATCCAGTGAGTAATCCTTGTGTCCGGTTTCCACCAGCAGGGGGATTACCAGCAGGCAGTAGGGGGTGTCTGCGGCATCGGCCAGTTCGAGACTGCGGGCGCGGATTCGCGGGTGAAGAATGGCTTCGAGCCGGCGGCGTTTTTGCGGGTTCGGGAAAACAATTTTACGCAGTTGCTCGCGGTCGAGACGCCCTTCAGGGTCCAGTACCTCAACGCCAAAGGTGTTGGCAATGTCCTGCAGGGCGGGTTGCCCCGGTTCGACCAGTTCGCGGGCAATAATGTCGGTATCAATGATGGTGGCGCCGCGTTCGGCAAACAGGCGAGAGACTTCGCTCTTGCCGCTGCCTATGCCTCCGGTCAGACCGATGCGCAGCCGGCAGCCCATGTCAGGCCATGCCCGACCAGCGCAGGTAGGCGTGTGAGATCTGATCACCCCAGAGCAGGGCAATCCAGCCGGCAATGGCCAGATAAGGCCCAAACGGGATCGGTTGTGCGCGGTCGCGGCCCTGTATCAGGATCATGGCGCCGCCCAGCACCGCGCCTACGGCAGACGACAGCAGTACAATCATCGGCAGTGCCTGCCATCCCATCCACGCCCCCAGCAGGGCGAGCAGTTTGAAATCACCGTAGCCCATACCTTCCTTGCCGGTGACCAGCTTGAACAGCTGGTAGACCGTCCACAGGGCAAGATAGCCTGCGATAGCGCCGATCAGGCTGGCACGCATGTCGGTGAAGACCGGGAACAGGCTCAATAGCAGACCCAGCCAGAGAAACGGCAGGGTGATCGAGTCCGGCAGCAGCTGGTGATCGATATCGATCATACTCAGCGCAATCAGTGCCCAGGTCAGTAACAGGGCTGCCCCGGTCTGCCAGCCGAAGCCGAAATGCCAGGCGACGGCCACTGAGAGAATGCCTGTCATCAACTCAATCAGCGGATAGCGCAGGGAAATGGCGGCGTTGCAGGACGAGCACTTGCCCCGCAATATCAGGTAACTGAGTACCGGGATATTCTCGTAGAAACGGATTTTGTGGTTGCACGATGGACAGCGCGAGGCAGGCCTGGACAGGGTAAAAGGGGCCTCATCCGGGTTTTCATCACCCGTCTTGCCGATGTATTCCTGTGCCTGCGTCTTCCATTCCCGTTCCATCATCACCGGCAGGCGATAGATGACCACATTCAGAAAGCTGCCAATGATCAGGCCAAGCACGAAGACAGTGGCGAGAAAGAATGCTGTATTGTTTTCGAGTAGTGTGAGCAGTTCCATGGGGAGAGTTTACCCCACGGCAGCCTTGCCGTGGGGCGTGGTTTTCTAGATAGCAGAGCCCATTTTGAAAATCGGCAGGTACATGGCGACGATCAGGCCGCCGACCAGAACACCGAGAACGGACATGATGATCGGTTCCAGCAGGCTGCTGAGGTTTTCCACCGCATCGTCGACTTCTTCTTCGTAGAAATCGGCGACCTTGCCCAGCATGGCATCCAGGGAACCGGATTCTTCACCGATCGCCACCATCTGTACGACCATGTTCGGGAACAGCCCGGTCTGGTTCATTGCGAGCTGTAGTTGTTGACCGGTTGCGACATTGTCACGCATTTGCAGTATGCCGATCTTGTAGACTTCATTGCCGGCGGCGCCTGCAACTGACTCCATTGCTTCGACCAGCGGGACACCTGCTGCGAACATGGTTGAAAGTGTTCTCGCGTAACGGGCAATAATAGCTTTGGTAACAATTTCTCCGAAAATGGGCGCTTTCAGTGTCATGCGATCAAGGGCGTGGCAGAACTTTGGTGATCGCAGCTTGGCTTGTTTAAAGCCATAACCTGCCCCGACGACGCCGAGAAGTGCTATCCACCAGTTCACCTGCATCCATTCAGACAGGTGTACAACCATCTGTGTGAACGCAGGAAGTTCTGCGCCGAACCCTTCGAAGAGTGACTGAAACTGAGGTACGACAAAGATGAGCAGGATTGAGGTTACAATAAACGCTACAACGACAACAGCAGCCGGATAGGTCAAGGCTTTTTTTATCTTGGCCTTCATGGCTTCGGTTTTTTCCTTGTAGGTCGCAATTTTATCCAGCAACCCCTCAAGAATACCGGCCTGTTCGCCAGCGGAAACCAGGTTGCAAACCAGTTCGTCGAAGTGAACCGGGTGCTTACGCAAGGAATCTGCCAGTGTACTGCCAGACTCGACGTCAGCCTTGATGGCCAGTATCAGTTCCTGCATGCCGGGATTCTCGTGTCCACGACCGATTATTTCGAACGACTGCACCAGCGGTACGCCGGCTGACATCATGGTTGCAAGTTGCCTTGTGAAAACAGAAATATCCTTGGGGACAATTTTGTTGCTCTTGGCAGCGCTGAAAAGCGCGGATTTTTTGCGTACTTTTGTCGGATTTATGCCTTGCTTGCGCAATTCCGCCTTGACCATAGAGGGGTTGTTCGACTGGCTCTCGCCCTTGACCTTGTTACCCTTCCGGTCTTTCCCTTCCCATATGAATACGCTGGGTTTGATCGTTGCTGTTGCCATGATCTAGTCCTTGGTTACTCGGTTGATTTCTTCCAGGCTGGTGACACCCGTACTTACTTTTTTCAGGCCGGACTCGCGTAAATCCGCAATGCCTTCCGCTTTGGCCTGGTCTGCCAGCTGCATGGCATTACCACCCTCCATAATGATGCGTCCCATGGCTTCGGACACAGGCATGACCTGATACACGCCGACACGGCCCTTGTAGCCGTCTGCGCACTGGTCACAACCCACGGCCTCATAGAGCGTGATGCCATCGAGATCCTCTTCCCGGAAACCTTCTTCAATTAGTGCCTTCCGGGGGATGTCTACCGGTTTCTTGCAGTTGTTACACAGTCGGCGCGCAAGGCGCTGGGCGATGATCAGGTTAACGGATGAAGCGATGTTGTAGCTTGGCACACCCATGTTGGCCAGTCGTGTCAGGGTTTGTGGCGCGTCATTGGTGTGCAGGGTCGACATGACCATGTGGCCTGTCTGGGCGGCCTTGATAGCAATTTCAGCCGTTTCCAGATCGCGTATTTCACCGACCATGATGACGTCCGGGTCCTGGCGCAGGAAGGCGCGAAGGGCGGTGGCGAATGTCAGCCCGGCCTTGGGGTTCATATGGCACTGATTGATCCCGGAAAGGTTGATTTCAACCGGATCTTCGCAGGTCGAGATATTCCGGTCAGGGGTATTCAGGATATTCAGGCCGGTATACAGCGAAACAGTTTTGCCCGAACCGGTCGGCCCGGTAACCAGAATCATGCCGTACGGGTTATTCAGCGCATTCATGTAAAGTTCTTTCTGGTCTTCTTCGTAACCGAGCGCATCGATTCCGAGTTGGGCGCTGGTCGGGTCGAGAATACGCAGTACAACTTTTTCGCCAAACAATGTCGGGCAGGAATTGACACGAAAATCGATAGCACGCTTCTTTGATAGCTTCATCTTGATGCGGCCATCCTGTGGTGCGCGTCGCTCGGCGATATCCATTTTGCTCATTACCTTGATGCGTGATACCAGCCGGGTTGCCATGGATATCGGTGGATTGGCAATTTCGTGCAAAACACCGTCCTGGCGAAAACGTATACGGAATTCGTGCTCATAAGGTTCGATGTGGATGTCGGAAGCCCCTTTATTGATGGCATCCAGCAGTACCTTGTTGACAAAGCGCACGACCGGGGTGTCGTCGATATCGGCATCCATTGAGTCGTCTGTGGTACCGGCATCTTCTCCGCCTTCGATATCGAGATTGTCGAGATCCTCATCGAGCAAGTCCGACATGGAGGTGTCAGCGGTATCCAGAATCTGGTCGATGGCTTTGCTGAGTTTGTCTTCCTCGACCAGGATTGTTTCGGTGCTGATACCCGTATGGAACTTGATTTCATCAAGAGCCTGCAGGTTGGTTGGATCTGAAACGGCAACAAAAAGTCGGTTGCCACGTTTGAAAAGTGGCAATGAGCGATGTTGCCGGATCAGTTTTTCATCGACCAGTGAAACAGGGGCGCTGTCGAGGTCCATGGCGCTCAGGTCAAACAGGGGGATTCCAAACTCCTGACAGGCTGATGACGCGATCGACAGGCTATCCAGCATATTATTGTTGACCAGGTAGCTGACGAAGGGCTCGTGTTCCTTGAGCGCCTTTTCCTGTGCCTGACTTGCGAGCTCCTCGGCGAGCAAGCCGTCGGAGACCAGGCGCTTCGCCAGGCCGCTGAGTTGAGAGATAGGACTAGATGTAGCCATTGTTACTAAATATCCTTATTTCATCTGGACTTCCGTGATCCATGGCGCAATTTAATCTTGAATCCTGGGAAAAATCAAAAAAATACTTTTTTGCCATTTGCGCGGTTGGTTGAATTGGCATCATTTCACTCAGTAGATGTAATCGTCATTTGCCGCCCAAACTTTAGACGTTTACTGCCAGCATAAATCGGTGTAAGCCCTATTGAATTCAAGAAATAATTGAGCGTAAATAATTTTGAGGAAGGCATTAAAAAAGACCGCCTAAGCGGTCTTTTTTAATGGTTAAGTTTGGTTGGGGAGGTTTGTCATGACTCCTTCCCATTGTTTCAAACTAGCGGCATGTTGCTGGAACGTATCTGTCATCGGCTGTTGAAGTACATGTCCACACCGTGCCATCCGCATTCGGACTCAATGTAATATCAATGTCGCCAGCGGAGGTGCCAGTTGCTACAGTTGCGGTAAGTTCACCTGCCGCACAGGCAAGCGTAGTCTTGTTGAAGGTACCTGTATTGACGCCCGCGCAATCATCAGCAGCGCCGTTGGAGATGTTTTCAGCTACGACAGCCTTGCCGCCACCAGCAATATTCAGGCCTTCAGTAACCATCGCACGAACGGTGTAGTCCTGATAAGCCGGCAGTGCAATGGCGGCCAGAATACCAATGATCGCAACCACGATCATCAGTTCGATAAGTGTAAAACCCTGCTGTACTTTTTTCATGAGTCAATCCTCTAAAACGTTAACGTATTGTCAAATAGCGTTGTTAAACAGAAGCCCTGCGGTGCTTCCCTGCGGCTGACGCCGTGTCATCTGCAAGGGCCGACCAGTTGCTTGGCTTGTCCTGCCTGATGCAGGTGGCGTGCCAATTCCGTGGCGCTGCGTGCCAATCATTGACGGCAGCAGCCCCGGGCTTCTTTAATTAATTTCTGCGACAAGCAGATAGCGTATTCGGGGGTGTCAGTTTCGGTGGGACATTTGCGTTTCCTCCATGCGTTATTCGTCACGATCTTCCCTGATCGTCAGCGTCAGTTTGACGCGATGTTTCACTGTAAGTGACGCAAAGCGTCACTTTTTCTATTCCAGACCAAGTTTTTTCAGGCGGTAACGCATGGCGCGAAAGGTAATACCCAGCTGTTTCGCGGCAGCGGTCTTGTTGTTGCCCGCCTGGTCCAGCGCCTTGAGGATAGCCTGTCGCTCGATATTTTCAAGGTATTCTTCAAGCGCAACGCCTTCAGGCGGGGCCGGGACGGTATTGGCTCCGGTTGTTTGCTCGCGCTCTGCTGCTTCCGGCAGGGCCAGGTCTTCGGGCTGGATTTCCTGCCCTTCGCAGAGGGTGATGGCGCGCTCAAGGATATTTTCCAGTTCGCGCACGTTGCCGGGAAAGGCATAGCGTTGCAGGGCGTCCATTGCTTCGGCACTCAGCCGGGTTCCCGTGTCGCCAGGCGACAGTTTCTCAAGGATATGTGACGCCAGTTGGGGGATGTCCTCGCGGCGCTGGCGCAGGCTGGGGACAGTGAGTTCGATAACATTAATGCGGTAGAACAGATCCTGGCGAAAGATGCCTTGCTCGACCAGACCGGCAAGGTTCTTGTGGGTGGCGGAGAGAATGCGCACATCGACCGGGCTTTCTTTTTGTTCACCGACCGGGCGTACGGCCTTTTCCTGGATGGCGCGCAGCAGTTTGACCTGCATGGACAGGGGTAACTCGGCGACCTCGTCAAGAAACAGGGTGCCGCCGTTGGCGGCCTGGAACAGGCCTTCCTTGTCGCTGCTTGCCCCCGTGAAGCTGCCCTTGCGGTGCCCGAAGAATTCGCTCTCCATTAATTCTGAAGGGATGGCGCCGCAGTTGACGGGTACGAAAGGTTGTTCGTTGCGGACCCCCCTGGCGTGGATCAGTCGTGCTACCAGTTCCTTGCCGGTTCCGGATTCACCGCTGATGTAGACCGGGGCCTGACTGCGCGCCAGTTTGGCAATGGTGTGACGGATGGTCTGCATAACCGCTGAATCACCCAGCAGGGTGTCACGGCTGCGGCGGTCGCGTTCAGGGAAACTGCCCAGCTTGAGCGCGCCATTGACCAGGTTACGCAATACGTTGAGGTCTACCGGTTTGGAGACAAAGTCGAAAGCCCCGACCTTGAGCGCCTGGATGGCGGTTTCCATGCTGCCGTGTGCCGTGATGACGGCCACCGGCAGGTCGGGTTGCTGTTGCTGGATGAATTCCACCAGTTCCAGTCCATCACCATCCGGCAACCGCATGTCGGTCAGGCACAAATCAAATTTTTCATTCGCCAGCATCTGTTTCGCGCCAGCGACATTGGCGGCGGAGCGGGTGTCGATGTTCATGCGCCCCAGCGTGAGTTCCAGCAATTCACGGATATCGGGTTCGTCATCGACGATGAGGGCCAGTGGGGTGCTCATGTGCGTCGGGCCTGTGTCAGGGTTGTGTACATGACGGTATTCTAACAGAGGTGGTAAATCTGGATGCCGGCCTGTGCCGGCATGACGATGTATCAGCCATTGGCGGCGGAGAACTCAATCCGAAAACAGCTGCCGCCCTCGCCACGTCGGTGATAGCTGAGGTGGGCGCGGTTCAGTTCGCACAGCTCACGTGCAATGTACAGGCCGAGCCCGGTGCCACGGTTCCCGGTGGTGAAAAAGGGTTCAAACATCTGTGCCGCGGTATCCGGGTCGATGCCGGGGCCGTTGTCCAGTATCTCCAGGCGGACCGTGCCGCTGTTACTTGCCGTTGCGCGTAACTGCACCATACTGTCGGCGGGTGAGTGGCGTAGTGCGTTCTGACAAAGATTGGCGAGCACCTGGCGCAGGTGACCGGGGTCGCTTTGTATGCACAGCGCATCATCTTCGATCTCGAGGACGAGGCGGGCAGCATCGGCGCCTTCGGTTTCGATAAACTCGCCGTGAAACAGTCGCAACCACTCGTCGAGTTGCAGTTCCTGCGGCTGGCTTGCCGAGCGCCGTGACAATTGCAGCACGCTTTCGATAATTTCATTCACTCGCAGGCTGTGACTGTTGATGATCTCGGTCAGTCGCTTGTCGCCGCCATTCAGCTGTTCGGATTCAGACAATAACTGGGCCGCATGGCTGATGGCGCCCAGCGGGTTGCGAATCTCGTGCGCAATACTGGCACTCATGCGCCCCAGAGAGGCGAGTTTGAGTTGCTGGCTTTGTTGTGCCAGCAGCGTGTCGTCATCCAGCAGGACCAGTGTGCCGGGGCCCTGAGAGGTTTCCAGGCTGGCAAAACGTGGTGTGAGGTCGGAGTCAGTCGCGCCAGCCTTGATGGTTTCAGGTTGCAGTGCCGGGTTTTCCCGCCAGCGCGTAATCTGTTTCGCCAGTGCAGGGGCGCATTCTGCCAGTGCTTGTCCCTCGGCTGACGCCAGTTCCAGCAGTTTGCGCGCCCGATCATTGGCCAGTCGTATAATCCCGTTCGGGTCTACGACCAGTATGCCGGATTGTAGCTGGTGAATAACGTACTGGTTGAGTTGCTGGAGATTGGCGAGGTCGATGCCACGCTGGGTGGCCAATGCTTCACTTTCCCGCAGGCGAATGGCCAGTACATGCGCGAGGGCGGCGGTTGCGAACAGCACCAGGCCCATCAGTCCGGCACGGGTCACTGAACTGACGTTGGTGTTATTGGGCTCCAGCAGCGAAATACCGGTCTCGAACAGCAGGGCAATGGCTGCCACGGCGGCAAACAGGTAGGCCATGCGTCCCGGCAGCAGCAGCGCGCCGACCGCAATGGAGATGACAAGTAACGCCGTGAGCGGGCTGGGAACGCCACCGGTGGCGTGTATCAGCAGTGCCAGCGCACCGATATCCGCAAGAATCTGTACCAGTGCCTGGAAGCGGTAGCCGGGACGCTCAAGTCGGGTCGTCGTAGCCACGGCAAGGCTGAAAACCAGCCAGGTGAGCAACGTTGAACGAAACAGGGTGTGATCCTGGACGCCAAACGGATTGCTGTCCTGTAAAACGAAGTACAGTAGCGCCAGCAGGCCGGTGAGGATCAGGCGGTAGAAGGTCAGCAGGCGGAGTCGCTGCCAGTCGATAGGAGATTCAGTCTGTTCGTTATCCGGTCTGGCAGAATTCGCCATACGTGTCAGCGATCCTCATCCCGGTGCTGTGCGGAGCAGTAGTCGCGATCACCTTCGTGAATGGCTTCATCTCGCGGCACAAAGGTGCCGCAGCGTGCGCAGCGCACCATGTCATCGACCTGTTTTTTTGCCGGTTTCCCAATGGACGGGCTGCGGGCCAGCCGGAACAGTATCCACACAACCAGTGCGATGCCGAGTAAAAAAATGAGTATGCGTATGCCGAACATAGTGCCCTAGTGTACCGTATAACGCCGGGGCTGCCAGTAAGGCTTTACTCCACCCCCCGTCATTCAGCAGAATAGAGTCCTTCAAATTCAGGAACCTGCCATGCATCTTCACGAATACCAGGCCAAACAACTGTTCAGGAACTATGCGGTGCCCGTCCCCGAGGGCCGCATGGTTGAGTCTGCCCCGGCGGCGGCCGAGGCGGCCAAATCACTGGGTGGCCAGCGCTGGGTGGTCAAGGCGCAGGTGCATGCCGGCGGTCGCGGCAAGGCCGGTGGGGTGAAGTTACTGGAGAGTGTCGATGCCGTTCGCCGCTTTGCCGATGAATGGCTGGGTCGGCGGCTGGTCACCAGACAGACCGGTGAACCCGGCTTACCCATCCATCGCCTGCTGGTGGAAGCGACGGTGGACATCGATCGTGAACTGTATCTCGGCTTGCTGGTGGACCGGCAGTGCGAACGTATTACGGTAATGGCGTCACGTGCCGGCGGTATGGACATCGAGGAGGTGGCGGCGAAAGACCCGCAGGCCATCCTCACGGAAGCCGTGCATCCGGCTGTCGGTCTGCAGCCCTACCAGTGCCGGAACCTTGCGTTTGGTGTTGGCCTGAGCGGGGACCAGGTCAAGGCATTTACGCAACTGCTGGGCGGTTTGTTCCGCCTGTTTGAGCAGGAGGACGCCAGCCTGGTGGAGATCAATCCACTGGTTGTGACCCGGGACGGTGAGCTGCTGGCACTGGATGCGAAGCTGGATATTGAGGACAACGCGCTGTACCGCCACCCGGATAGCGGTGATTTACGCGACCCGACCCAGGAAGACGACAAGGAGCGCGCCGCCAGCGAACACGGTCTGAACTACATTACGCTCGATGGCGATATTGCCTGCATGGTCAACGGTGCCGGTCTGGCGATGGCCACCATGGATCTGATTAAATTACACGGGGGCGAGCCGGCCAATTTCCTGGATGTGGGTGGTGGTGCGACAGCCGACCGGGTGTCAGAAGCGTTCAAGCTGATCCTTTCCGACAGCAAGGTGCGCGCTATCCTGGTCAATATCTTCGGTGGCATCGTGCGTTGTGACCTGATTGCCGAAGGCATTATCCAGGCGGTCGAGGAAGTCGGTGTTGAATTACCCGTTGTGGTTCGGCTGGAAGGCACCAACGTGGACAGGGGCAAGCAATTGCTGGCCGATTCCGGACTGTGCATTATTGCCGCCGATGGACTCACCGATGCAGCGCAGAAAGTCGTTGCAGCCGTTAGCGGACACGCACAATGAGTATTCTTGTCGATAAAAACACACGGGTCATTTGCCAGGGCTTTACCGGCAAGCAGGGTACTTTCCATTCCGAACAGGCGCTGGCCTACGGTACCCGGATGGTCGGTGGCGTCACGCCGGGCAAGGGTGGGCAGACGCACCTTGATTTGCCGGTCTTCAATACGGTGCAGGAGGCCGTGGATGAAACCGCTGCCAATGCCAGCATGATTTACGTGCCGGCTGCATTTGCGGCAGATGCCATTCTGGAAGCTGCCGATGCCGGCATCGATGTGATCGTTTGTATTACCGAGGGGATCCCGGTGCTGGATATGGTCAGGGTCAAGGCGGTGCTTGCGGGTTGCCAGGTACACCTTGTCGGCCCTAACTGCCCGGGCATCATCACGCCGGGTGAGTGTAAAATCGGTATCATGCCCGGCGCTATTCACCAGCCCGGCCGTATTGGCATCGTGTCGCGTTCCGGTACCCTGACCTATGAGGCAGTGTACCAGACGACCCAGGCCGGAATGGGCCAGAGCACCTGTGTTGGCATTGGTGGTGACCCCATCCATGGCCTGGAATTTATCGACTGCCTGGAACGTTTCGAGCGTGACCCGGACACCGAAGGCGTTATCCTGGTTGGCGAAATCGGCGGCAGCGCCGAGGAGGATGCCGCGGCCTTTATTGCGGATCACATGAACAAGCCGGTGGTGGCCTATATCGCCGGTGTCACTGCGCCACCCGGCAAGCGCATGGGCCATGCCGGGGCCATTATCAGTGGCGGCAAGGGTACGGCAGAGGCCAAGTTCGCGGCGCTGGAACAGGCGGGCGTGGCGGTGGTGCGGTCGCCAGCCGACATGGGCGTGCGCATGCAGGAACTGCTGGCGGGGTCGTGAGCAGGCAACCGCAGGCATCCGCATTGCGGCTGGTCATGGCGCAGGTCGATCTGCGTGTTGGCGATATGCCGGGTAACGTTTCGCGTGTCATCGATTGTGCGACACGGGCCCGCGATGACCTGAACGCCGACCTGATTGTTTTCCCTGAACTGACACTCACCGGCTACCCGCCGGAAGACCTGTTGCTACGCCCTGCGCTGCACGAAATGGTGGCCGAGGGTCTTGACCGGCTGTGCTCGGAAGTGCGCGGTATCGATATGCTGGTTGGACACCCTGAGCAGACCCGCAGGGGCCGTTACAACACGGCCTCGCTGATTCGTGATGGCGGGATCGTTGCGCGCTGTCGCAAGCGCCACCTGCCCAACTACAGTGTATTTGACGAGAAGCGTTATTTTGTTCCCGGTGAGGGGTTCTGCGTGACCGACGTTGCAGGCATACGTATCGGCGTCACAATTTGCGAGGATATCTGGGTGCCGGGACCGGCGCGTGCCGCCGTTGACGAGGGGGCGCAGTTGCTGGTGAATCTGAATGCCTCGCCTTTTCGTACCGGCAAGTCCAATGAGCGTGAAGCCGTGGTGGCGGAACGCGTGGGTGAGACCGGTTGCCCGGTGGTCTATGTCAACCTGGTTGGCGGGCAGGATGAACTGGTGTTCGATGGCGAATCCTTTGTCCTTGACCGTCATGCGGCAACGGCGGTGCGTGCCCCGGCCTGTGAAGAAGGCCTGTACCCGGTTGATTTCGGGGTCAGCGAGGGGGGTGTCGAAATTCTGTCCGGAGATGTTGTGGCGCGTGCCGACGAGGTCGCGAGTATCTATCAGGTGCTGGTGCTGGGCGTGCGGGACTATATTGAAAAGAATGGTTTTGGCGGTGCCGTTATCGGGCTGTCCGGCGGTATCGATTCAGCCCTGACACTGGCCATTGCGGTTGATGCCATCGGTGCTGAACGTGTGCAGGCGGTCATGATGCCGTCACGCTATACCGCCGGTATCAGCCTGGAAGATGCGCGTGCCGAAGCGCAAGCGCTGGATGTCGCTTACCGGGAAATCTCTATTGACCCCCCCTTCAACAGCTTCCTCGATGCCCTGTCAGAGGTTTTTGCGGGAACACAGCCTGATGCCAGCGAAGAAAATATCCAGGCACGCTGTCGAGGGGTAATCCTGATGGCCCTGTCGAACAAGTTCGGGCGCATTCTGCTCACGACAGGGAACAAGAGTGAGATGTCGGTGGGTTACGCGACACTTTACGGTGACATGGCTGGCGGCTTTGCGCCGATCAAGGACGTACCCAAGCTGATGGTCTATCGCCTGTCGGAATACCGTAACTCCGTTGCGCCGGTTATCCCGCAGCGCGTGATCGAGCGCCCGCCGTCAGCGGAACTGGCGCCAGACCAGAAGGATGAGGATTCGTTGCCGCCCTACGAGTTGCTTGATCCAATCCTGGAAGGCTATATCGAACAGGACAGGGGTGTACGGGAACTGATCGCACTGGGTTTCGATGCGGACATGGTGAGGCGTGTGGCTACCCTGGTAGACCGCAACGAATACAAACGCCGCCAGGCGCCACCGGGTGTGCGTATCAGCAAACGCGCTTTCGGGCGTGACCGCCGCTACCCGATTACCTCCGGGTTCCTGGATGCGCAACTGGCGCGAGCGCGCAAATGATCCATTTAAAATTCGATTCCTGGCGACGCTTTTAGTATGGTTGCCAGCCTGATCAGGTAAAAAACCAGGGGAACGACCCGATGAAAAAAGTCGAAGCCATTATCAAACCTTTCAAGCTCGACGATGTCCGTGAGGCGTTGTCAGAGATTGGCATCACCGGTATGACCGCGACCGAGGTCAAGGGTTTTGGCCGTCAGAAGGGGCATACCGAGCTCTACCGTGGCGCGGAGTATGTCGTCGATTTTCTGCCCAAGGTGAAACTTGAGGTGGTAGTGAAGGAAGAAGACCTGGAACGGTGTATGGAGGCCATTACCAATGCCGCGCGTACCGGCAAGATTGGCGATGGCAAGATTTTCGTAAGTTCCGTGGAACGGGTAGTACGTATCCGCACCGGTGAGACAGACGCCGACGCGATCTAGCCGCTTACTGTCCTCAACCGATACAGGCCTGCGCAGAATGTCCGGCGCAGGCCTTTTTTATGGTGTGGTTTTTCCGGCAACGGGAACAGGCGGAGTATTCCGGTCCAGTACGCGTTGTGCGTCATTGGCCAGGTCGTTCATGCCCATGCGGGTGTAGGCCACTACCAGTACCTGCAATGCTTCGCGCGCTGCCTGGGTGCGCTGGTAGTTCTCGATGACGTAGCGTGCCCGATTGGCCGCGGCGACCCAGGCCTCGCGGCGCATGTAGTAACGGGCCACCCTGATTTCATATTGTGCCAGCTGGTTATGCAGGAAGATCAGCCGTTTCTTGCTGTCTTCCGCGTAGATGCTGTCAGGGAACTTTTGCACCAGGGTGGTGAAGTCACTGAATGCATCACGCAGTGCACGCGTGTCGCGTTCCGACGGCTCGCGCCGGGCGAGGCGGTCGACAATGCTCATGCCGCGCGTGTAGTTGGCCAGTCCTTTCAGGTAGTAGGCGTAGTCCAGGTGTTTGTTGCCCGGATTGTTGCGGATAAACCGGTCGGCGGCGGCAATGGCGGAGTCGGGTTCATCAAACTTGTAATAGGCATAGGCGATTTCCAGCTGTGCCTGCTGGGCGTACTTGCCGAACGGGTAGCGGGCCTCCAGTTTCTCAAAGGTGTTGATGGCGGTTTCAAAATCTGACGAGGCCAGTGCGGCCTTGGCCTGTTTATAGAGTTCATTGGCCGAGAGGTTTCCCAACTCGTCCTCGGCGGTTGTTGCGCAGCCGAGGGTGAATAAAGTCGCAAGAAGCGGTATAAGGCGTAACCAGTGCATCTGCCATTTTTTCCGGTTTTGAAAATCGAACCTAATTGTAAGGCCGCAACACGGCTGTTGGCCACCTGATTCCATGTCTGAAACCATTTATCTCAACGATACCATCCCTGCGCAGGCTGCCGGGCGGCGTCTCGACCAGGTGCTGGCCGAGCTTTTTTCGCAATATTCCCGCAGCCGGCTCCAGCAATGGACGAAGCAGGGGCACGTTTTAGTGGACGGAAAACCGGCCACGGTCCGGCAGCGGGTGATGGGCGGTGAAGCTGTCGAGATTCGTGCCGAACTGCAGGAAGAGGGGCTTGTCGAGCCTGAGAATATTACACTCGATGTCGTCTACCAGGATGCCCAGCTGCTGGTCATCAACAAGCCGGCGGGGCTGGTGGTGCACCCGGCAGCCGGTAACCGGGCAGGCACCTTGCAGAACGCCTTGCTTTATTTTGACCCGGCACTGGCAAGTGTGCCGCGGGCGGGCATTGTGCACCGCCTCGACAAGGACACCAGCGGTCTGATGGTCGTCGCCCGGACGCTGGAAGCCCACACCTCGCTGGTGGGGCAGTTACAGGACCGCAGTGTCAGCCGCGAGTATCTCGCGCTGGTACACACGGTGCTTACCGCCGGTGGTACAGTCGATGCGCCCATTGGACGGCACCCGAAGGATCGTCTGCGCATGGCCGTCATTGAATCGGGCAAGCCGGCGATCAGTCATTACCGGGTGCTGGAGCGTTTCGCAGCACACACACTGGTGCAGGTGCGGCTGGAGACCGGGCGTACCCACCAGATCCGCGTGCATATGGCGTATATACATTGCCCGCTGGTCGGTGACCCGGTGTATGGCGGAAGGTTGCGTATCCCGCGCGGGGCGTCGGAACGCCTGCGCGAAGCCTTGCAGGGATTCCGGCGCCAGGCCCTGCATGCCCGGCGGCTGGCATTTGTGCACCCGCAAAGCGGGGAGACAGTCCGCTGGGAAGTGGATCCCCCCGGGGATTTTGTCGCTTTGCTCGATGTGGTGAGGTCCGGGCCATGATCCGCCCGGACTGGCCGGCGCCCGACAATGTGCAGGCGCTGACGACCACGCGTCAGGGCGGCGTCAGTCGTGGCCACTGGGCGAGCCTGAACCTGGCTGATCATGTCGGCGATGATCCACTCGCCGTGCAGCAAAACCGGCGCTCTCTGCGCCAGCAGCTGGACCTCCCGGCGGAACCCGTCTGGCTGAAGCAGGTGCATGGGGATGGCGTGGCAGAGACAGCCTGTGCTGTGGCTGGATCAAACGAGGAAAGTGCCGCGTTACCGCGGGTCGAACCGCCCCGGGCAGATGCCAGCGTGGCACGGGCGGCGGGACAGGTCAGTGCCGTGCTCACGGCGGATTGTTTGCCTGCATTGTTCTGCGACCGTTCCGGTTGCTGCGTGGCGGCAGCACATGCAGGCTGGCGGGGACTGGCAGGGGGTGTGCTGGAGCGCACGGTGCAGGCGATGAGTGTCGAGCCGGGAGAGCTTCTGGTCTGGCTGGGGCCGGCGATCGGTGCGCAGGCATTCGAAGTCGGCGATGAGGTACGCAGCGCCTTTACGGCACAGCACGCGCAGACCACGGATGCGTTTACCCCCCGTTCCCCTGGCCACTGGTTGGCCGATCTGTATCTGCTGGCGCGTATTCGTCTGGCGGAGGCAGGGGTACATGCGGTGTATGGCGGTGACCATTGCACCTTTACCGAGGCAAATGATTTCTATTCCCACCGGCGTGATGCTGTTACCGGGCGCATGGCTTCCCTGATCTGGCTGCGGTGACACTGCGTTTCGGCATTTGCGCGTTAAGGTATACTGCGCGACTGCACGGGGGGCGCTGCATGCGAACACCCGTCTTTTTTAACCTTTCTGGTCGGACCACTCTATGACCTTGTTGCAATGGATACTGGTGTTTACCCTGCTGGGCGGTGCGCTCAGTGTGCTGGCGGCGGCGCTTTTCCTGATGCTGCCAGAGAAAACGCGCAGCCGTTTGTTGCCGCATACGGTCAGTTTTGCCATTGGCGCGCTGTTGGGCGCCGCATTGCTTGGGCTGTTGCCCCATGCACTGGAAAGTGTTCAGGACGGTAATTTTCATGGCATAACCACAGCGGTTCTGCTTGGATTGTTCGGTTTCTTTGTGCTGGAGAAACTGGTGCTGTGGCGCCACTGTCACCATGAGGGTTGTGAGGTCCATCAGCCGGATTCGCAGGCCCACGAGGCGCACCATCCCGCTGCCGGTACGTTGATTCTGATTGGTGACGGCCTGCACAATTTTATCGACGGTGTTTTGATCGGGGCAGCTTTCCTGACCGATATCCACCTGGGTGTCGTGACAGCACTGGCCGTGGCAGCGCATGAGATTCCCCAGGAAGTGGGGGATTTCGCCGTGCTGCTGCACAGCGGTTTCAGCACCACGCGCGCATTTACGTTTAACCTGCTGTCCAGTCTGACTACCATCGTGGGTGGTGTGCTGGCGTACTACAGCCTGGGTGAATTGCAGCCAGTGTTGCCATACGTGCTGGCTGTTGCGGCGTCGAGTTTCATCTATGTGGCCGTTGCCGACCTGATTCCCGGTTTACACAAGCGTGCCGAATTCAGTGCCACCCTCAAGCAGATGCTGCTGATCGGGGCGGGTGTCGGAGTCATCTACCTGACCCATTCAACATTGCACAACTGACCAGGCGCTGAATACCATGTCATGGTTTTACTTGCCCATTGACCAGCGGACTGACTATAGTCAGGTCTGTTTCCGGTAAAGGGTGGTTTTGATGGCGAACTGGTACATGTTGACGCTGGTGGGCAAGGACCAGCCGGGCATTGTTGCGCAAGTCACCTCTGCACTGTTCGAGGCGGGGTGTAACCTGGGCGAGACTTCAATGATTCGCCTTGGAGAGAACTTTACCGTGATGATGCTGGTGCAAAGCCGTGATGGCGAAACACCGCTGCGCGAGTCGCTGGCCGCTGTTGTGAAAGACCTGTCTCTGGTGCTGCACGTCGACCCGGTCCAGGCCGGCCTGCACCAGCGGCCGGTTCCTGATGTGCGTATTCTGGTACACGGTGCCGACCGCGCCGGCATTGTGTCGCAGGTGACTTCGCGCGCGGCGGAAGCCGGGCTGAATATTCTCGACCTCGAGTCCGATGTTGGCGGCAGCGAGGCCGAGCCGATCTATATCCTGCAGATCGAGGGCGTGGCGGCACAGGGTGTCGAGGCCATCCACAAGGCCCTGGCATCCTTGCAGGCAGATGGCATCAAGGTTGATGTCCAGCCCATTGAAACCCTGATCGGCTGAAACGTGTCTGTTCTCGATATTCTGGTCTATCCTGACGAACGTTTGCGCCAGCTTTCAGAGCCGGTGAAGGCATTCGATGGCGCCCTGCAGGAAAAGATGGACTCACTGGAAGAAACCCGGCTGGCCGGTCCGGGTGCGGTGGGGATTGCAGCCCCGCAGACCGGCTGGTTCGAGCGTGTGTTGATCGTCGATGTATCCGGGCGCAAAAAAACTGCCAGCCATGGCCACCTGATCCTGGTGAACCCGGAGATTACCGAGTGGGAGGGGTATGCCATGGGGCGCGAGGGCTGCCTGTCGGTCCCCGATTACACCGGTAATGTGCTGAGGGCAGAAAAAATTCACCTGGAAGCCCTTGATCGTCATGGAAATCCGCTATCCTTTGATATGGAGGGCTTCGAGGCGCGCGCCATCCAGCACGAACTGGATCATCTGGACGGCCTGCTGTTCCTCGACCGACTGGTTAGTCGCCGACAGGATCTGTTTCAGCGCAAAAACTACAAGTAAGTACGCCGCAGTGGCCGCTGATTGCTTGAAAACCGGTTTCCGCTCCCCCATATGCTGTTCCATCAAAGATTTCTAACGGGAGAACCCTGATCATGCGGATGGACAAACTGACTTCCAAATTCCAGATGGCGCTTTCCGATGCGCAAAGCCTTGCCGTCGGCCGCGACCACAACTACATCGAGCCGGTACACGTCATGGTGGCGTTGCTGGACCAGGAAGGCGGCAGCGTCCGTCACCTGCTGACCCAGGCTGGGGTTAACGCCAACTTACTGCGCTCGCACCTTGGCGAATGGCTGGATCGTCTGCCCACGGTAGAGGGTAATGAGGGTGATGTTCACATTTCCAATGACCTGACACGCCTGCTGAATCTCACCGACAAGCTGGCGCAAAAGCGCAACGACCAGTACATCTCTTCCGAATTGTTTGTGCTTGCTGCGGTCGAGGACAAGGGTGAGCTGGGGGAACTGCTGCGCAAGGCAGGCGCCAGCAAGAGCCTGATCGAAAAGGCGATTGAAAATGTCCGCGGTGGTCAGAAGATCGATGACCCGAACGCCGAGGATCAGCGTCAGGCGCTGGAAAAATATACCATCGACCTGACCGAGCGCGCCGAGCAGGGCAAGCTCGACCCGGTTATCGGCCGCGATGATGAAATTCGCCGCACCGTCCAGGTGTTGCAGCGCCGTACCAAGAACAACCCGGTGCTGATCGGTGAGCCCGGCGTCGGCAAGACCGCCATTGTTGAAGGGCTGGCACAGCGTATTGTCAACGGCGAAGTGCCGGAAGGCCTGAAAAGCAAGCGTCTGTTGAGTCTGGATATGGGGTCGCTGATTGCAGGCGCCAAGTTCCGCGGTGAGTTCGAGGAACGTCTGAAAGCTGTTCTTAATGACCTCGCCAAGCAGGAAGGCCAGATAATTCTGTTCATTGACGAGTTGCACACCATGGTCGGAGCCGGCAAGGCCGAGGGCGCCATGGATGCCGGTAATATGCTCAAGCCGGCGCTGGCGCGCGGAGAACTGCACTGTGTGGGTGCCACCACGCTGGATGAATATCGCCAGTACATCGAAAAAGATGCCGCGCTGGAACGTCGTTTCCAGAAAGTACTGGTCGATGAGCCGAGCGTGGAGGATACCATTGCGATCCTGCGTGGCCTGAAAGAACGCTACGAAGTGCATCATGGCGTCGACATCACTGACCCGGCCATTGTTGCCGCGGCAACCCTGTCGCACCGTTACATTACCGATCGTCAGTTGCCCGACAAGGCCATTGATCTGGTTGATGAGGCGGCATCGCGCATTCGCATGGAAATCGATTCCAAGCCTGAGTCGCTGGACAAGCTGGAGCGGCGCCTGATTCAGCTCAAGATCGAACGTGAGGCCCTGCAGAAGGAAAGCGACGAAGCATCGGTAAAACGGCTCGCCAATCTGCAGGAGGAAATCGACAAGCTGGAACGCGAGTATTCAGACCTGGAAGAGATCTGGAAGGCGGAGAAAGCCGCCGTGCAGGGGACTTCACACATCAAGGAAGCGCTGGAACGTGCGCGCATGGAACTGGAAACGGCACAGCGTGCCGGTGACCTGGCGCGCGCCGGTGAATTGCAGTATGGCCGTATTCCCGAGCTGGAGAAACAGCTGGATATGGCAGCCCAGGCGGAAATGCAGGAAATGACCCTGCTGCGCAACAAGGTCACCGAAGAAGAGATTGCCGAGGTGGTGTCAAAGTGGACCGGTATCCCGGTTTCCAAGATGCTGGAAGGCGAGCGCGACAAGCTGTTGCGCATGGAAGAGGAGCTGAACAAGCGCGTGGTGGGACAGGCCGAAGCCGTGAAAGCGGTTTCGGATGCCATCCGTCGTTCACGCGCCGGATTGTCCGACCCCAACCGGCCGAATGGTTCGTTCCTGTTTCTCGGTCCGACCGGTGTCGGCAAGACCGAGCTGACCAAGGCGTTGGCCGGGTTCCTGTTTGATACCGAGGAAGCTATGGTACGTATCGATATGTCCGAGTTCATGGAGAAACACTCCGTGGCACGGCTGATCGGTGCGCCGCCCGGCTATGTTGGCTACGAGGAAGGCGGTTACCTGACCGAGGCGGTACGTCGTAAGCCCTACTCCGTGATTCTCATGGACGAAGTGGAAAAAGCGCACCCGGATGTCTTCAACGTGCTGTTGCAGGTGCTCGATGACGGTCGTCTGACCGATGGCCAGGGACGTACTGTTGACTTCCGTAACACGGTTATCGTGATGACGTCGAACCTCGGCAGCCAGCAGATCCAGGATCTGGCCGGTGAGGAGAACTACGATCGCATGAAGGCAGCCGTGATGGACGTGGTGGCGGGGCACTTCCGGCCCGAGTTCATCAACCGCATCGACGATGTGGTGGTCTTCCATCCGCTGGGACGGGAGCAGATCCGCGCCATCACGACCATCCAGATCGAGTACCTGCGTCAGCGGCTTGCCGAGCGTGACCTCGGGCTGGAGCTGTCACAGGCAGCGCTCGACAAGCTCGGCGAGGCAGGTTTCGATCCGGTCTATGGCGCCCGGCCGCTCAAGCGGGCCATCCAGCAGCAGCTGGAGAACCCGCTGGCCCAGCAGCTCCTGGCGGGTCGTTTCCACCCCGGCGAGGTCATCCGGGTGGATGTAGAAGACGATGCGCTTGTATTCAATAAGGGCGAGACCCAGGCCAGCGCCGCCTGATTCGGGCGCTTTTCGTTGAGTAACCCCGTCTGGAAACAGGCGGGGGTTTCTTTTGTTTCCAGTTAATATTATAAAATACAGGTAGTTGTGCAGGGTTGTGGCGGTTCTGTGGTGATCCTGGTGATGGATATTCCTGCTTGAAGGAAAACCACTGAATCCGTAGTATGGCCCGGTCTTTGGCGCACGCCAGAACATAAAAAAACAGCATGGAGGAGGAATTATGAAATTACACAAAACCCTGGCGACTGTGCTTGCCGGCTCACTGGTACTCGCCCTGTCGCCGGCTGTCGTGGTGGCAAAAGGTTTCAGTTACAGTTATGCGGATGTCGGTTACCAGAAAACCGATGGCGATGGCATCGACTTTGACAGTGGGGTGGTTGACGCATCATTTGGTATATTTGATATGTTCGCCTTGCGCGCGGGTTTTCGGCGCGGCAACACCAGCGATATCCCGGGAGACAACCTGGACCTGACCGAATTTCGTGTCGGTGGCCGGGGGCACTACACGCTGATCAAGAAAAAGCTTGATGTATTCGGCGATGTGCAGGCGTTTAACGCCAAGTACAACAGCAATCAGAGCACCTTCAATGATGCGGGTGCTATTTACGAGGCTGGTGTGCGGTTCCAGGCGGCAAAGAAGCTTGAGGTCGATGCCAGCTATCGGTATGTGTCGGGTGACGTGGATGATGACTTTGGTACCGTGGGTGCCGTGTTCAAGTTCACCAAGCGATTCTCGGCAACAGCAAATGCCATATTCGGCAGTGAAGTCGATGAATATTTTGCCGGTGTTCGCCTGAACTTCTGACTGGTACCGTTCCGGAAATGCTGCCCGTCAGCCCTGCGGCTGACGGGTTTTTTTATGTCTGCTGTTTTTCATCCTGCTCATCCCGGGAAATTTTCAGCATGACCCTGTCCAGCCCCTGTGTTGTCAGCAAGCGCTTCAGTGTGCCAAACAGATAAGTGGGGAAGGTGACGTAGTAGCGGCCCCTGGGGCTGGGGTGTTCAAGCGCCTTGATCAGTTTTTCCACCACGGCTTCCGGTGGCAGCGTAAAAGGTACGGCCTGGCCTTTCCGCTTCAGGCGTCGTTCGGTGGACAGGTAAGCCTCACGGTGCACGCTGTGCTGCACATCGATATTGCGTTTGTAGGCGGCAAAAGCATTTTCACGGAAGCGGCTGGTGATGGGGCCGGGTTCAATCAGTACGGCGAAGATACCGCTACCGGCCAGTTCCAGGCGCAGCGTGTCATACAGGCCTTCCAGGGCGTATTTGCTGGCATTGTAGGCACCCCGGTAGGCCAGTGACACAAACCCCAGTACCGAGCTGTTCTGGATAATGCGGCCTTCTCCCGCCTCGCGCATCCACGGCAGGACACGATTGGTCAGTTCAAGGGTGCCAAACACGTTGGTTTCGAACTGGGCGCGCAAGGTATCTCTCGACAGATCCTCGACGGCGCCGGGTTGTCCGAATCCCGCATTATTGAACAGGGCGTACAGGCGGCGCCCGGTTCGGGCCGCGATTTCCTCGATAGCGGCATCGATGGATGCCGTATCATCCAGATCGAGCTGAATGCAATCCAGTCCTTCCTTGTTCAAGCGCATGACATCGTTCATGTTTCTGGCGCTGGCAATGACGCGATAACCGCGCTTGTGCAATTGATGGGCGGCACAGTAGCCAATGCCGCTGGAGCAGCCGGTAACAAGCACTGTGCGTTCTCTGACGGGGGGTTCAGTCATGTGTAACTCATTCAGATAGCAAACTATTCCGGTTTGTACGGGATTTCCTGTCTGACGACCTGTGCATTCAAGAAACCCCCGCTTACGGCGATATATCCGGTATGAATTTCTAGCCTACCGTTAATGGAGTAACAATTCATGGATCTCGCCACCCTTATTGGACTGCTTGGCGCCACCGGTATCATCGTTACGGCGATGTTTCTTGGTGGGAGCGTTCTGCTTTTTATTAATATCCCCTCGCTGTTGATCGTGTTGGTTGGCACTATGTTCGCGGTTCTCATCAAGTTCCCGATCGGTCATTTTTTTGGCGCTTTCAAGATTGCCATGAAAGCCTTTTTCGCCAGGACGGATGATCCCAGCAGCCTGATCGAGGAAGGCGTCGAACTGGCCAATATCGCCCGCAAGGAGGGTGTGCTGGGGCTGGAAGGCCAGGATATCCAGAACGAGTTTCTGAAGCGGGGTATCCAGCTGTGTGTGGACGGTCACGAACCGGAGTTCGTACGTGCCATGTTGAGCAAGGACATCAACCTGACCATCGAGCGTCACGAGCGAGGTCAGGCCATCTTCAAGGCCATGGGTGACGTGGCCCCTGCGATGGGCATGATCGGCACCCTGATCGGCCTGGTGCAGATGCTGTCGGCCATGGATGATCCCAAGTCTATCGGACCGGCTATGGCGGTTGCGCTACTGACGACGTTGTATGGTGCAATCGTCGCGACAGTGTTTGCCCTGCCGATTGCCGACAAGCTGGCGCTGCGCAGTCAGGACGAGCGGCTGAACAAGGCGCTTATCCTGGAAACGATCAGCTCGATACAGGAAGGGCTCAATCCCCGGGTGATGGAAGAGTTGCTTAAAACCTACCTCCCGGAGAACAAGCGTGAAGGTGTTGGTGAAGCCAGCGCCGATGCGGCCTGACGGATTTCAGGTTCTGAGATCAACAGGGACAGTTGAGCATGTCTGACGAAGCCCCCGCAAAAAAGGCCGAAGAGGGTCTGCCCGCCTGGGTCATGACGTTTGCGGACCTCATGTCACTGTTGATGTGCTTCTTTGTGCTGTTGCTGTCTTTCTCCGAAATGGACGTTTCCAAGTACAAGGAAATGGCCGGCTCCCTGAAGAATGCTTTCGGTGTACAACGCGACATCAAGGTCAGGGAACCGCCCAAGGGCATTAACGTCATAGCCCGCGAATTCAGCCCCGGCCGGCCGGAACCTACCATCATGAATGTCGTCCGCCAGATGACGACGGCGGACCTGCGCGTGAATCTCGATCTGGGCAAGGAACGCCGGCGTCCTGTGCCGACCCCGAAGAGTGAGCACGTTCCTGACAAGACACAGAATTTCAAGCCACATGAGAAAGCCGGCAAGCAGCTTTCACAGGCAGAAGGTTTGACCGAAGCGCAGAAGAAGGAGCTGTCGAAGGCCAAGGCACTTGCTGAAGTACGACTCAAGGAAAAACTGAAACTGGAAGCGCAACTGGCCGGTATGCAGAAGCAGCCAGCAGACAAGGCCCTGGTTGACAACAAGACACTGGCCGAGCTTCTCAGGGCTAAAGCCGAAGCAGAGCGCCGCAAGAAACTTGAACACAGTGCCAGACTGATCAGTAATGCGCTCGGTCGCGAGATCAAGGCAGGCAGTGTGGATGTTGAAACGGAAGGCAAGAAAATCATTATCCGCGTGCGTGAAAAAGCTTCCTTTGGTTCCGGTCATGCGGATCTGAAGGGTTCATTCCGGCCGATACTTGGCAAGGTGGCGGAAATCCTCAAGGGCTCGGAAGGCAAGATTATCGTTGCCGGTCATACAGACAATATTCCGATCTATACCGAACGCTTCCGTTCCAACTGGGAGCTGTCGTCTGCACGTGCCGTCTCCGTGGCGCATGAAATGATGCTGGCCACGGATATACCGTCCAACCGTTTCCTGATCCAGGGTTTTGCCGACACCCAGCCGATGGTGCCAAACGATACGCCTGCCAACCGGGCGAAGAACCGTCGTGTGGAGATTATTCTTCAGCAGGGTGAAGATGAGGACGGAAAAAGCCTTGCGGTCGATGACAAGAAGGCTGCCTTGCCATCCACCCCTGTTACACCGCAAACTAAAACAGGCCGTAAGTCGGCAGGCAAGCCGGCTTCTGCCGCAAAGACCACGAAACCTGCTGCGGCTGCTGGCGTGAAACGTGTGCCCGGTCGTGCGCCAAAGCCGGCCAGGGCGGCAGCTGGAAAGCCGGTGGCAGTAAAAGGTATCCGCGCGGGCGGGACGAAAAAACCCGCGCCGGAGAAGGGTAGTAAAAAACCATCGAAACCACCATCCGGTCTGGGTATAAAGCTGGGTGGGAGCAAGTAGTCCAGGAATTGCCATGACGAATGAACGCAGGGAGTTTTTCCGGATCGACGACGAGATCGCACTCGATTATCGTCTGATTGACAGTGGTGAAGTCGACCACTTACTGGAGAAGATTCAGTCACAACTGGTCGACCGGTTTACAGCGGCATCCAGTTTTACCGCCACGACCCGGCAGATGGCGAACCTGATCCACAAGATACAGACGCAGTCACCGGAACTGGCGCGTTGTCTGCAAGCCATCGATCAGAAGCTCAATATGATTGCCCAGCTGTTCGTTTCCGAGGAGATCAAGGAAAAACAACAGGACACCCGTGAAGTGAACCTGAGTGCGGGTGGTGTGGCCTTTCGTGCGCAACATGAACTTCCGGTCGGCAGTCTGCTGGAATTGCGCATGGTATTGTTCCCGTCACTGGTCGGCATCCTGACCATCAGCCGGGTGATCCATTGTGAGCGTGTGAATGACGGTAACCCGCAGTATCCCTGGCAGGTGGCGGTTGAATACGAACACCTCAGGGAAA
>NZ_JBTTIO010000049.1:0-21449 GCF_058323355.1 Thiogranum sp. | reverse complement strand
CGTGAAACGGGGCCGGGACTGCTGGAAACGGTCTATGAGGTTATCCTGGCGCAGCACCTGCGGGAGAATCCCTGATGAAGAACGGGATCAACCGTACTGTGAATCGCCTTGTTGAGTAAATTTTCTCTCCTTTGCGCGCTTTGCGGCTTGGCGAGAGTCCATAATCAGCTTGAATTACCCACAAATATTTCTGAAGAGCCATTTAATTTTTGCCGTCCTGTTTCCTACGCCGCCTCCACTACCAAATGCTTGCCCAGCGCCAACAATGCCGCCTGAACTTTCTCAATTTTTGAACTGTGGTCAGGGTTGACCAGGCGCCGCACGACAGCCTCGGTCACGCCCAGTCTGTCCGCAAGCCCGGTATTGGAGACGCCCTGTTCACGCATCGTTTGGTACAACGCCAGCTTGGCGGCCACCAGCGGCGGCACACACACTGGCACCTGTCCGGCTTTTGGTTGACCGGGCGCCGGAATGGCTCGCCGCTCATGAACGTAGCCGGCAAGCGCAGCGCCCAGCGCGCCAGCCGCCTCGGCCAGCGCCTCGTTGCGATCGGCGCCGTCTGTTAAGGCTTCAGGTACGTCAGGAAAGGTCACAAGCCAGCGACCCTCTTCATCCTGTGCCAGCGTAGCCGGGAATACGTATCTCATGCATCGACCTCTACTGAATATCCGCCATTGTCAGCCCGAGTTGCTTCAACATCGCCCGCAACAACCCTGAACCAATCTCTTTTTTGCGATCCTTGATCGTCGTAAAGCGCTCGCCATAGTAAAGGCGACCATGACGTCCTTTTCCCTGATGGGATTCAAACCGGACCGGAACACCGTGTTCCTTGCCGACCCGCCTGATCCGTTTGGCGAATTCAGATCCTTTCACACCTTGATATTCGTACAATTATGTACGGCTTGCAAGTCAGGGGGCTTTAATTTAGGCAGAGATTTACGATATTTCCAGGGAAATCAAATTACCAGCGCGTCTTCATCTACGAAGCTACCGGATTTTTTTACAGCCCGATCATCCGCTGCAGCCGCCGTGCTATTTCGTTGACTTCCCCGCTATCGAGCTGCGCCAGTCTCTCTTCGAGCAGACGGCGTACCGAGACAGCCCGGCAATGCTCGACCAGGGCAAAGCTGTCGGTTCGCAAGTTGTCTCGTGCCGATACCGACAGATGTAATGCCTCATAGGCCGGTTCGGAACGGCTGCTCAAGGGGCAGATAAAAACGTGTGCCGGCTGAACCTGAAGCAGGGTATCGTCGGTCAATACCACCACCGGCCTTAATTTGCCGACTTCCGCCCCCTTGACCGGGTCGAGCCGGGCAAGATAGACGCCTCCACGCGTCAGCCTCAACCCCGCCACCACGCGTCGTCGTCTTCCTCTGCAACCTTGTCGGCCAGACCTTCATCAATCGCTTCACTGAGCTGCTGGTACGAGGAATCCGCCCGCATGCTCTCGAGCGCCGCGGCCATTGCCTCGCGCTCAAAACGCGCCTCGATGCTGTCCAGCTCATGCCGCAATGCCTGCCGAATCAGTTCGGTACGGCTGACACCGATTTTTTCAGCCACTTGCTTGCTTTCCAGCGCCAGGTCATCGGGAAGATGGAGAGATATTGCCGCCATGACGTTATCCTTGCAAAAAAGATATCAAACAATATATCGATTTTTATGTAAAAGTCTACTGACGCGGTTGAAGGCTGTTGATATCCGTCCAGGGAACGACGTCAACCTCCGAGCGCCGCTGGAGCTCATTGCCCCCGTAGATCAGGGTAGCCCGACCGGTGCTTGCTTCTTCCCGTTCAGCCAGGTCACACCACTTTTTCAGTCCGGCCAGGTATTCCTGCCTCATCGTCTGCCCGGATTTGATTTCAATCGGCCGCAGCGTTCCGGCCTCGTCCAGCAAGACATCGATCTCGTTGCCGGTATTGTCGCGCCAGAAGTAAAGATTGGAGGCCAGCGCACGGTTGTAACGCTGCTTGAGTAACTCGCTAATCACCCAGTTTTCAAACAGCGCACCGCGCATCGGGTGTATGGACAGCTGGTCAACATCCTGGATACCCAACAACCAGGCGGCAAGGCCGGTGTCGACGAAATAAAGCTTCGGCATTTTAACCAGCCGTTTGCGGAAATTACGGTGATGCGGTGGCAACAGATACACGAGGTAACTGGCCTCCAGCACGGAGAGCCAGGCGCGGGCCGTATTGGCGGCAATACCGGCGTCGTTCGCCAGACTCGACAGATTAAGCAATTGCCCGGTCCGTCCGGCACACAGGCGGATAAATCGCTGAAACAGGGTCAAATCCTGAACATTGATCATCTGTCGCACATCGCGCTCGACATAAGTCGTCACGTAATCCGCATACCAGTGCAGCGGACTGACATCCCGGTCATACAGCGGTGGGTACTGGCCGCGATAGAGAAGCTCATCCAGGTCGCTGGGGGCCTGTGCGGCATCCTGCAACTCGGGCAGGGAAAATGGCAACAAGCGCACAAAACCAACGCGGCCGGCCAGTGTCTGGGTTACGCCGGACAATAAACCGAATTGTTGCGAACCGGTGAGAATAAACTGGCCACTGCGCCGATCTTCGTCGACCCGACCTTGAAGGTAGGAAAACAACGCCGGGCAGCGCTGTACTTCGTCCAGCACGGCGCCATCACCAAATCGCCCGAGAAACCTCCTGGGGTCGTCCTGGGCAAATTCCCGCTGGTCGGGATCCTCCAGCGAGACATACGGCTTTTGTGGAAAAGTGGCGCGTACCAGCGTGGTTTTGCCAGACTGTCGTGGCCCTGTTACCGCGACAACCGGGTACCCACGAGCCAGTGTCTTGACCGTTTCAGCCGCTGTGCGTGGAATCATGCCAGGAGCCTAGGCTGTTCCTTACAAATTGTCAATTAGATTGACAATTTGTAAGGAACAGCCTCCATAGCCATTCGTGCATGACTTCAGCCAGTGCCTCCTCGATTAGCACTTCACTTACGCCACGCCGCCAGCCGCTCCAGGCAGGCCCGGTTCAGCGTCTGCACCCGTTTCTGCCCGTCCGCCTCGTTATAACAGCGCAGTTCCGGCGCATTGCCGGACGGCCGCAGGTGGATGATTTCGCCGTTTTCAAAGGTAATGCGCAAACCATCGGTCTGGTCGGTGGCGCGCACGGTGCCGCACAGGTCGCCAAACAGGGCTTCAATAGCCTCGTCTGAAGCGGCAAGCGCCTTTATTTTCTGATGGGCCAGGTCGGTGGGGAAATTTTTCAACCGGTCGCTGGCGGTATAGCGCGGCGGCAATGCCGCAACCCGCTGGCTGACCGGGCAGCCCTGCTGGCGGGCGCTGGCCAGTATTGCCAGCATCGGCAGGAGCGCATCGCGGGTTGGCAGGGCCAGCAACGTCTTGCCGTTGTGCGTGACATCGGAGGCCAGCAGGAAGCCGCCATTGGCCTCGTAACCGGCCACGGGGGATTCGCCGGCTGCCAGTGCCTGGTTCATCTGTTCAATCACATAAGGCGAACCGATACGGGTGCGGTAAACCCTGTCAAACCAGCCGCAGGCTTCCACCACGCTGTTGCTGCTAACCGGCGTAACCAGTGTTTTAATATCAAGGAAGTGCGCACAGAGCACGCCGACCACATCGCCACGCAGCCATTCGCCGCGCTCATCGGCGATCAGCGGGCGGTCAGCATCACCGTCGGTCGAGACGATGGCGTCGAATCCCTGCCCGGCGGCCCATTGGCGACCCAGCGCAACATCTTCCTCGCGAATGGCCTCGGTATCGACGGGGATGAAACTCTCCGAGCGCGCCAGCGGCGTAACCTCGGCGCCCAGCGCCTGCAGGATGACGACCAGCAGATCACGGGCGACGCCGGAGTGCTGATACACACCGATGCGCATACCGCCCAGGCAGTCCGGGTCGAAGAAATCGCGATAGCGCGCGAGGTAGGCGCTCTCCGCGGCCGGGTCGGGGGGTGGCAAGGCGTTTTCGTCGATCACCGGGAAAGGCTCGGGCAAGGTCACCGTCTGCTCGCGGATCCGCGCCTCATCACGCTTGAGGATTTCGCCCTCCGGCCGGTTGAATTTGATGCCGTTGCGGTCGTCAGGAATGTGGCTGCCGGTGACCATGATAGAAGCGTTATTGTGTTGCATGGCATAAAACACCACCGCCGGCGAGGGCAGTTGCCCCGTGTAAACCGGTTTGAAACCGGCATCCTCAACGGCCTTTGCCACAGCCGCGAGAATACGCGGCGTACTCGGCCGCAGATCTCCGGCCAGCAGGATTTCACCCGCCGGCTTCAGGGCGCCGTCTGCCTCCATGGCCTGGATGAAGGCACGTGTGTAGGCGTAACACACCGGGTTAGTCATGGCCTCGACAGTACCGCGCGCGCCGCTGGTGCCGAAGGTGACGCCGCTGTGATCCATCAGTTCGCTGATTAACCATGCCGTCATATCAGGGGCTCTCTGAATTTATTTGTCAGTTAGTCACTGCTGTCCCGTTAACTTCACACCGTCATGCCGGGCCTGTTCCGGCATCCAGGAAGTCGTTGAAACCACTGGATTCCGGCCTGCGCCGGAATGACGATTTCGAATGAATCAGCTTCCCCGGGAAGAGGCGACAGACCGGCGCCTGGACGGCAAACCGTACCAGAGGAACAGCGCCAGCAACAGCAGCCCCAGTTGCAGGGCAAGCCCCTGCAGGTTCGGGTAGATGCCAAACAGATCGAAGCGCGGGAAGTTGACCGGGTTGACCGGGATGTAACCGGCCTCCTGCAGGGCCGCGACACCCTTGCCGGCAAAGATCAGCGCCAGCACAAACATCAGGATACCCGTAATACTGAAGAACTGGCGCAGCGGCAGGCGCATGCTGTAACGCATCACCAGCCAGGCGAGTACCACCAGCACACCGACCGCGGTAGCAAAGCCACCCAGCGCCATGCTCCTGCCCGCCTCGTCGGTCTGCGCCCACAGCGCCTGGTAGAACAGGATGGTTTCGAACACTTCCCGGTACACGGTAATAAACGACAGGCCGGACAGGCCCCACAGCGCACCGGCGCCAAGCGCCTTGCGCACGTTATGCTCGATGAACTGCCGCCACTGCGCCGCATTGGTTTTGTCGTGCAGCCAGAAACCGACATAGAACAGTACCGCGGTGGCGGTCAGTGCCGCCACGCCCTCGGTGATCTCACGGCTGGCGCCGCTGATCTCGATCAGTGAGACCGATGCCCACCAGGTCAGGAAGCCCACTGCCAGCGCCCCGATCCAGCCGTAATGTAAATAGCGCATGTTGTTGCGGTGTTCGGTCTTGACCAGAAACGCCGCCAGTGCGGCGACCACCAGCAAGGCCTCCAGCCCTTCGCGCAGCAGGATGAAGAAGGCGCTGGCAAACGCTGCCGTGCCGGACAGGCTGCGCCCGCTCAGGCGCTGGCCCGCCAGTTCAAGTTTGCCCTTGATATCGATGACGGCAAGCTCAAACTGATCGGCCGGTACGCCGTTGCGAATCTGGTTGCGCAGCAGGGTCATGGCCTGCTCGATCTCCAGCCGGAGTTCGCTATCGACCGCGTTGAGCCCCTGCTCGACCAGTTCGAAGCCTTCCAGGTAGGCCTCTACCGCCATGCGATAGGCCTTGTCACGGTCACCGGCCTGGTAGGCCGTGACAACGTCGTCCAGCCGGTGCAGGGAAAAGTCCAGCGGCGAACGGTTGGAAAACAGCGCGGCCGGGTTGGCGCGCAGGTAGGCCATCATCTCGCCGCCCGCAGGACCGAATTCAAGTTCTGCCTCGGCAGGTGTCAGCACGGTGAGCTTGCGAATATCCTGCAAGGGAGCCAGTTTGGGGTCGGAAAAGTCCGCCCCGCCGCCACTGCGCTGTTGCTGACTGACAGCCAGCTGTCCAACGTAGAAGGCCAGTGACCAGCGGTCCCCGGCGGACATCTCGTGGAACGGTGTCATCGCCGTGTCCGGCACGCCCTGGGTAATGGTGCTGTAGAGACCATAGAGGTTACGCTGTGCATAACGCGCGCGGTCCGTGAAGTCGATGGGGGGTGGCTGCATGCCGGCGGCCAGCGGACCGTCTCCCGCACCCGTGACGCCATGACAACTGGCGCAGTTCTCGCTGTAGAGTTGTGCACCGCGCAGCAGGTCCGGCGCCTTGCGCGGCACCACAGTCACCTTGTAACCGTCGATAATGGCCTTGCGCATGTCGCTGGTCAGACGGCGAATCTCGACCGGGTCAGCTTTGGCCGACACACGCTCGGCCAGCCGGGCGCCAACTTCGGCCAGTGTATCCCGTGTGCCGCCCTCAGGCAGGCCTGCAATCTGCTGCACAATGCCCCTGGAGAAGTCCTGCATTTCCGCGAATTCAGCGGCATTGATCACTTCACCGTTACGGACAGCCTCACTGTAGTCGACCCCGACGTAATCAATGAGCTGAAGGAGCTGCTGGATATCGCCAGCACGGGATGTAAAGGACAAGACCAGCAGTGACAGAAGCAGGACGACATGTTTCATGAGAGGTACAGACAATCCGGGGGAAATGAGGCCTTAAATTATAATGATTCGCATTTAGATTGCAAACAGCCCTGAAAGCATCGTGGCTATATGTAGTGGTGGATGCCGGCCTGCGCCGGCATGACGGGGTTTCATCGGGGTTTCCCCTAATCGAGCCTGTTCACCCACACGGCGTGCACATTCACGAATTCACGGATGCCGTGGATCGACAGCTCGCGACCATAACCGGAATTGCGGATACCGCCAAACGGCATGCGCGGGTCGGATTTGGACATGTCGTTGACGAACGCGGCGCCGGACTGGATGTCATCCGCCGCAATCCGCTCACCGCGCGCCAGGTCTTCGGTCCAGACCGCACCCGCCAGGCCAAAGTCCGTGCAATTGGCGACCTTGATGGCCTCGGTTTCGTCTTTTACCCGGATCAGGGTCGCGACCGGGCCGAACAGCTCCTCGGACCAGGCGGCCATGCCTTCCTCGACACCGGCCAGCACCGTTGCCGGGTAGAACGCCCCCGGCCCGTCAGGGATCTCGCCACCGACCAGCAGCCTGGCGCCGCCCTGCAGCGTGCGCTGCACCTGATCGTGCAGCCCGTCGCGTAAATCCACCCGCGCCTGGGGGCCGATATACACCCCTTCCTCGCCCGGATCACCCATTTTGAGTTTTTTCACTGCCGCGACGAATTTTTGCTCAAACTCGTCATAAACCGCGTCGACGACAATGAAACGCTTGGCGGCGATACAACTCTGCCCGCTGTTCTGGAAGCGCCCGACAATGCCGACTTCAACAGCCTTGTCGATATTGGCATCTTCCAGCACGATAAACGGGTCGGAACCACCGAGTTCCAGCACACACTTCTTCAGTACCTTGCCGGCCTCGCTGGCCACGGCGCGACCCGCCGCCACGCTGGAGGTTATGGTCACGGCGGCAATACGCGGGTCGTGGATGACTTTGGTGGTTTGCGGCACATCGATAATCAATGAACGGAACAGGTGTTCCGGTAAACCGGCCTCGCGGAAAATATCCTCGATCAACAGGGCACAACCAAAGACATTGGGGGCGTGTTTCAGTACGGCGCCGTTGCCCGCCATCAACGACGGCGCCGCGAAACGGAACACCTGCCACAGCGGGAAGTTCCACGGCATGACCGCCAGCACCACGCCCAGCGGCTTATAGGTCACGAAACTGTGATGCGCTTCGGTCTCCACGTCTTCAGAAGCAAGGAAGCGCCCGGCATTGTCAGCGTAGTAGTCACAACCCCATGCGCACTTCTCGACTTCGGCAAGGCCTTGCGGCCAGACCTTGCCCATCTCGCGCATCATGACGTCTGCATAGGCTTCCTTGTTCCTGCGCAGCAGTTCGGCAACTGACTTCATCAACCGGGCACGTTCAGAAAACGCGGTGCCGGCCCAACCCTGCTGTGCAACATGACACTTCGCCAGTATGCCCTCCACCTCTTCGGGGGACATCTCTGTGTAGCTTTCCACCTTCTCACCGTTAGCGGGATTGATAATATCGAAGGCCATTCGCGTCTCCTTTGCCTGTAAACCTGTTGTGCCAACTCTAACACCTGTGCCTGGCGTGTAAACCTTCGTGGCGATACTGGTACACTGGGCACAGTAACTCACGACTATCAAATCTGCGGGAAATTCACATGAACCGGCAACCTGAACGCCTGCTTCAGACACTCGGCATTGAACTCAGCCCGGTCACGCATACCGAACGCCTGGTCGCCACAGCCGGCGGCGCCCTCGGCATCTATCTCATTCTACTGGTCAGCACCCGGTTTATGGCGCTCGACGCAGCCTTGCTGATTGTCGCCTCCATGGGTGCATCGGCCGTGCTGTTGTTTGCTGTCCCGCACGGCCCGCTGGCACAACCCTGGCCGGTCGTCGGTGGTCACCTGATCTCGGCTGCCGTTGGCGTCACCTGCGCGCAACAAATCCCTGACATGCTGCTCGCCTCCGCACTCGCCGTAGGACTCGCCATTGGCGCCATGCATTACCTGCGCTGCATTCACCCGCCTGGTGGCGCGACTGCGCTGTCAGCTGTCATCGGCGGACCGGTCATACATGATACAGGCTATCAATACATATTGACGCCTGTCGCGTTAAACGTGGTGGTTATCCTGGGTGTAGCCTTTCTGTTCAATTACCCGTTTGCCTGGCGGCGTTACCCGGCAATACTCAAGCCGCAGCCGGCGCAACGGGACGAGGAAAGCTACACAAGCATAGCGCACGAAGACCTTGTTTATGCCCTGGCCGAAGTCAACTCTTTCATCGACATCTCCGAAAGAGACCTGCTGACCATCTACGACCTCGCCACTCACCGTTCCAGCACCCGCTCGCTCGACCCTGATTCACTCAAGCCCGGCAGTTACTACAGCAACGGAAAATACGGAGCAGACTGGGCTGTTCGCCAGATTATCGATGAGTCGCGCAGTGACGACCCGGACAAGGATCTTGTTATCTATAAAACAGTGGCCGGAAAAGGCTTGCGCAAGACAGGCTTCGCCACACACCGCGAATTCGCCAACTGGGCGAAACACGAAGTTTACCGGGATGATGAGAATTGGCGGCGGGTTGAATCATAACGGCCCACACCCGGCGCAGCCTCCCCGTTACGCTGGCGCATCAGCCTTGTGCGCAAATGCTTCCAGCCATGAAGGCAGTGCATCAACTGGCATCGGGCGCGCCATGTAAAACCCCTGCCCGATCTCGCAACCCATACAGGACAGCATGTCATACACACGCTGGTTCTCGATACCCTCGGCCACCACGTGCATATCGAGATTGTGCGCAAGATCGATAATCGACCTCACGATTTTGCGATCCTGCTGGTCATCCGCCATGTTCAGCACAAAACTTTTATCTATTTTCAACTCTGATACCGGCAGACGTTTCAGGTAATCAAGAGACGAGTACCCGGTCCCGAAATCATCAATCGACAGGGTGACACCCATGTCATGAATCTTTACCAGAATATCGAGCGCTGCGCGCGGGTCAGCCATCATGGCGCTTTCCGTAACTTCTATCACCAGCAGCGAAGGATCGACCCCCCATATATTGATGGCACGGGCCAGCAGATCCACCACCTCATTCGACTCCAGCAACCTCGCTGAAAGGTTTATGGATAGTGTGGCTGACGAACCTTTCCGGCAAAACGCGGCACACTCCCGAAGCGCCACATTGAATGACCAGTAGGTCAGGTTCTCGATCAGGCCACAGGATTCTGCCACCGGAATAAACTGGTCCGGCCCGATCCAGCCCAGCTCTGCATGCTGCCAGCGCACCAGGGCCTCAAAGCCACTGACGGAACCGTCCCGCATGTTGATCTGCGGCTGGTAATATAACTGCAAATCATTGCTGTCCAGCGCTTCGTGCAGTTTCGCGCGCAAATCGGCATGGGTCCGCCGACCTTCACGCAAGTCGCAGTCGAAGAACAGCAAACGCTTCCCCTTGTCGCGGGCTTCCATGAGCGCGGCATTCGCCGCCTCCAGCATCGAATCAGCGTGCTCTACCTGGTCCGGATATACCGCTGCACCGCCCTGCGCAACAATCGATAACACCTTGCCTGATACCTCAAAACCTTCATCCAGTGCGTCCAGCATTCTGACCAGTGCAAGGCGCGCAACCTGTGCCGATTTAATGCCTTCCAGCAGCACAGAAAATTCATCGTTTCCGATGTGAAACAGCTTGTCGCCGGTCTTCAGAATGCGCTTGATACGTTCGACCAGCTGCGCAAGCACCCTGTCGCCCGCATCAAACCCGAAGTCGACATTGACCTCACGGAAACGACGCAGGTTGATAACCAGCAAGGCACATCGTCGGCCATCGGATGAAGCCGCACGAATCGCATCGCTAACACAACCCGGAAGTTGCTGACGATCGAGACAGGCTTCACGAAACGGCACGAGGATGACCGACCTGATTCATCGTTAAGGAAGGCCTGATTAATTCGTCATCCCGGCGCAGGCCGGGATCCAGATCATTCAACACCCTGGATCCCGGGCTGCGCCGGGATGACGATTTCGAATTAATCAGGGCTTCCTTAAAGATAGTAGTCACTGATATCAATCCCGTAACTGCCCGGCGGCAGTGGACGAAGAATCTCGATTGTTTCATCGTTCTCATTGCCTGACTCTTCTATCAGGTCGACAACCGGATTGAACTCCAGGGCGATCTTGTCGCTGTCGAGCACCAGCATGACTCTGGGCCTTAACCGGCGCACCCGGTTCTGGGAAATCACGATACCCACCTCACCCGTTGTTAGTTCAACCAGGGTGCCTGTGGGAAACAGGCCGATACACTGGATGAATTGCTCCACCATGTCCGACTGAAAGTCCTTGTCACGCCACTCGTAGATCATCTGCACCGCGTCATAGGCGGAAACGGCCTGACTGTAGGCGCGATCACTGATGATGGCGTCATAACAATCCACCAGCGCCGCAATACGCCCATTTACCGGTATCCGGTGTCCGGGCACCTGGTTCGGATAACCCATACCATTGTGGCGTTCGTGATGGTGCATCACGGTGGAAATCACTTCTGCGTTTGAGCCCTTCATCTCACTGACCATCCGTGCGCCAAATTCAACGTGGCGCCTGACCAGTTCATACTCGCGATCGGTCAGACGGCCGGGCTTCTTCAGTAAATCTTCAGGCAGCTGGAGCTTGCCGATGTCACACAACAAAACCCCTACTGCGAGATTCTCCAGCGCCAGCTTTGGAAAACCCAGATGACGACCGAAGGCCACGGCCAGACCACAGGCGTCAACACAATGTGCGTAGGCATAACTGTCCTTGTCCTTCAGGCGGCTCAACAGCATGAACGCGTCAGGGTTACGGATAATACTGGCGATCATGCTGCTGACCGACTGGCGAATCGCTGTAAGTTTGATACTGCGCCCCGCCCTGAGCTCACCCAGAATATTCGTTACTACATCGACCAGCCGCGAACGGGTTTCACGGCTTGCGCCGATTTCCTCTTCAACCGTGGTGACCAACGGGTAAACGGGTGTCTCGGGAACTGACCTGAAAACCTGTGCGCCGGTGTCTTTTTCACCGCGGGAGATGATCTTGTCGAGTCTCCTGGTGGCCGCCATGCCCTTTTCCACGTCGATATAGACATAGTCACAATGACGCCGCAGTTCCTCGATATCCGCAATTGTGGTGATACGGAATCCCTGAAACAGAAAACGGGTTTCCAGCCATGGGCGATCCAGGCGAGCGACATACATGCCCACCTTCACATCTTCGATACCGACCTTTTGTTCTGCTGAATTCACTGCCGCCTGACCGGAATATCATTATATGTTTTACGATATCGGCAGAAACGCAGCCTGATTGAGTGCTCAATAACGCGCCTTTTCTTCAAGGTCTGTCGATAGTCAATTACAGCGGTTCTGTTCCCTGATTCAGAATCCCCGGATAGCCGTCATATACGAACAGGCGCCGATGCAGCCGGTCGGCCCAGCGCCTCGACCCTGATTCGGGCCCTCTCAAAAAGTGTATTGACTCAACTGATTGAATGGCACTAAGTTAAGCTTTAATCCCGTCGTTAAGCTTTAATCCCGTCATTCCGGGCTTGACCCGGAATCCAGTGGTTTCAACGACTTCCTGGATGCCGGAACAGGTCCGGCATGACGGTGTGAAGTTAACGGGACAGCAGTAATCTCATTGATAAATATGGTGGCCGGGGACAGAATCGAACTGCCGACACGAGGATTTTCAATCCTCTGCTCTACCAACTGAGCTACCCGGCCGGAAAGGAAGCGCGTATTAAACAGGTCGACCCAGCAGGCGTCAAGCCCGAATGCCGGGAATCGGGATAATTGACTGATTAATCATTTGTTTCCGGGGGAACAAACCCCTCCGGGGCATCACCGCCGTCGCCAAAAAAGAACTTCTCCATCTGTTCTTCCAGGAATTTTCTCGCCTTTGGGTCAACCGGCGAGAGTCGGTTTTCGTTGATCAGCATGGTTTGCCGGCCCATCCACTGCTGCCAGGCTTGTTTCGATACGTTTTCGAAGATACGTTTGCCAAGCTCGCCGGGGTAGGTCTGGCGATCCAGCCCTTCGGCTTCTTTTCCCAATACCACACAATTTACCATTCGGGCCATGCCGGGTGTCTCCTCAACTGGATTCCTGCAGTGTCTGTAACAGACGTTGAACGGGCGCCGGCAATCCCAGCGCCCCGGGTTGCCCGGTGTTATACCAGACTCCCCCGTCACCATCCATCACAGAAAAAACCGGGTTTTGCAGCCGGGCAACACAGGGTGTGATATCCAGGTGGAAATGGCTGAAGGTATGACGCAACACATCACCTACCTGTATATCGGCCTGCAGTGCTTTTTCATCCAGCCAACCACGCATCACTGCGGCATCCTCAAACTCCGGAAAACTCCACAAGCCCCCCCATATGCCGCGGGGTGGACGTTGCTGCAACCACACGGACTGTCGTGAATCCTGTAATAACAACATGTGCACCTTGCGCACCGGCAGCGTTTTGCGCGCCCGGGGCGAAGGCAGATCACGCTGGATACCCTGCTGTCTGGCGACACAGGTTGCGTGCAACGGGCAGCACGTACAATCCGGCGTACCGCGCCGGCACAGCGTGGCGCCGAGGTCCATCATGGCCTGATTGTAGGCGGCAACTTTATACACTGGCGTGGCCGCTTCGGCCAGCGACCACAACTCACGCAATACAGCACCGCTTCCCGGCCAGCCATGCACAGCGTGATAACGCGCCAGCACCCGCTTCACATTACCGTCGAGGATGGCATGCCGCTGATCACAGGCCAGCGAAAGAATGGCGCCGGCGGTTGAACGGCCAATACCCGGTAGCGCCTCGACCTGTTCAAACCGGTCGGGGAATACCCCATTGTAGTTGTCACGCACCTGCCGTGCCGCCTTGTGCAGGTTGCGCGCCCGGGCGTAGTAACCCAGTCCCGACCAATGGTGCAATACATCATCCTGCGAGGCATCGGCGAGGCTGATCACATCGGGGAAACGCGACATAAAACGTTCATAAAAGGGTATAACGGTTTTCACCTGGGTCTGTTGCAGCATAATCTCCGACACCCACACCCGGTAAGGTGTCGGTTGCTGCTGCCAGGGCAGGTCCTTGCGACCATGACGCTCAAACCAGTCCAGTACCTGTCTGGCAAAATCCCTGTGCGCACGAGCCGTCATTGAACCCGGGGCCTGCTGGCCGGATCCGCGCTATTGACCACGACCAATCTTGTAATAGTCACGGTACCAGTCAACAAAGTTTGCAACACCCTGCTCAACGGACATATCCGGCTTGTAGCCGACATCGCGAACGAGGTCCTGTACATCGGCATAGGTGTCGGGTACATCACCGGCCTGCAAAGGCAGCATGTTTTTCTCTGCCTGCATGCCAAGACAGTCTTCCAGCACTTCGATATAGCGCATCAACTCGACCGGCTCGTTGTTGCCAATGTTATAGAGTGCATAGGGTGCGGTGCTGCTCGCCGAGTCAGGGTGGTCGCCCGACCAGTCCGGATTGGGTTGCGCAACGTGATCCAGCGTGCGAATAACCCCTTCCACGATATCGTCGATATACGTGAAATCGCGACGGTGCCTGCCGTAGTTGAAAACATCGATGGGTTCACCGGCGAGGATCTTGCGCGTAAACAGGAACAGCGCCATGTCGGGGCGGCCCCAGGGGCCATACACGGTAAAAAACCTGAGCCCCGTGGTCGGCAGTCGATACAGGTGGCTGTAGGTATGCGCCATCAGTTCATTGGCTTTTTTGGTCGCCGCATAAATACTGACGGGGTGATCGACATTGTCGTGCACGGAGAACGGCATCTTTGTATTGGAGCCGTACACTGAACTGCTGGAGGCATAGACCAGGTGCTCGACATCGTTATAACGGCAACCTTCAAGAATATTCATGAAGCCGACAACATTGGTATCAATGTAGGAGTTCGGGTTTTCCAGTGAGTAACGCACGCCAGCCTGCGCGGCAAGATTGACGACACGGTCCGGCTTGTACTTCCTGAACACCCCGGCGACCCCGTCGCGGTCTTCAAGATTGATGCGGACATCGGTAAAACCCGGGTTATCCGTGACACGCGCCAGTCGCGCCTCCTTGAGCGAGGGGTCGTAGTAGTCATTCAGGTTATCGATACCTATGACTTCGTCGCCGCGCTCCAGCAAACGCATGGCCAGGTCATTGCCTATAAAACCGGCTGCACCGGTGATCAGAACTTTCATGTTATTTTCCCGAGTCAAGCATTAAAAAATCAAAGCCTGCCATCGACAGCATCGGCCGGCAGTATGTGTTTTACATCATAAAGTACGCTCTTGTGCTTGCCGAAGGCACGAATACCTGCTTCCCCCAACTCGCGAAACCCGTCATGGGCAACCGCCAGCACAATGGCATCGTAGGCACCTTTTTCCGGCGCTTCAACCGGGCTGATGCCATGTTCACGTACGGCTTCATCGGCATTGACCCATGGATCATACACATCGACATTAACGTTATAACTCTTCAGCGCCTCGACCACATCGGTGACACGTGTGTTACGCAGGTCGGGGCAGTTTTCCTTGAAGGTCAACCCCATCACCAGTACACGTGAGTCACACACCTGTATACGGGAGCGGTTCATCAATTTGAAAACCTGCTCCGCCACGTAGGTACCCATGCTATCGTTGATTCGCCGCCCGGCAAGTATGACCTCCGGGTGATAGCCGGTCTGCTGGGCCTTGTGCGTCAGGTAGTAAGGGTCGACGCCGATACAGTGCCCGCCCACCAGGCCGGGGCGGAATGGCAGGAAATTCCACTTGGTACCTGCCGCTTCCAGCACTTCGAGGGTATCGATACCCAGCCGGTTAAAAATCATTGCCAGTTCGTTGACCAGCGCAATGTTGATGTCGCGCTGTGTGTTCTCGATCACCTTGGCAGCCTCGGCGACACGAATACTGCTAACCTTGTGTGTACCGGCCTCGATAATTTTTCGATACAGCGCATCAACAAAATCAGCCGCTTCAGGTGTGGAGCCGGAAGTGACTTTCACTATATTGCTCAGGCGGTGTTCCGTGTCGCCCGGGTTGACACGTTCCGGACTGTAACCGATGAAAAAATCCCTGTTGAACATCAGGCCGGACGTTTCTTCCAGGATTGGGACACAGATTTCCTCCGTTGCACCCGGGTAGACGGTCGACTCAAATATGGCGATATCACCTGACTTGAGCACCTTCCCCAACGTACGGCAGGCGGATTCCAGCGGCCCAAGATCAGGGCGTTTGTATCGATCAACCGGTGTAGGTGCCGTGACAATAAAAACGTTGCAGCCGGCCAGATCATCAATCCGGCCGCTATAGTCCAGTTGCCCGGCCTTTGCCAGCGTATCGGCATCGACTTCCCGCGTGCTGTCCTTACCTGATTTTAGTTCGCTGATACGCCGTGCGTTGATATCAAACCCGAGGGTTGGCATCTGCCGGCCAAATGCGACTGCCAGTGGCAGCCCCACATAACCAAGACCAATAATACCGATTCTTGCCTGTTCTGCGGTCAGCACGCCTTACCTCGAATGCAGGGATTCTCCCGCCGGGGACGGGTGTTATTTTGCCGGCGTATTGTGCGGGAGTGTTGCAGGAAGCGCCACCCGTTCCAGGTTGCGCACGGTTTCCAGCGCCTCGGAACGGAGTTTTCGCTTGATCAGCCAGGGACCTATTATGGGTGGTATCCAGAAGTCCGGCCGCACTTCGGCACGAATCAATACCCGCGTACCTTCTGGCTCCTCCCACACATTGATGCGTGCATAACCGTGTTTGAAATCACTGAGTTCAGGAATCACAACGGCCGTGACAGAACCATCCTGTGACTCAATGACATTCTGCACCTGCTCGATACGCTTGCAGTAGAGCCATACGCAGGCCAGCGTCACTGTCCTGACCTGGTAATCACCGACCTTGCGTTCCAGCAGGATCTCGCTGGATTCGATAGCCGGGTTCACGCGGGACAGGTGGTTATAGTCCGTCAACAGGCCGCGTACTTTGGGCTCCGGCGCATTGACCAGTGCATCGACCTCGACAAAGTAGCTACCGCTCTGGTGGGTGACCAACGCAGTGTAGACTTTACCGGCCGCCGCGTTGAACGCCCAGAGTGCCAGCCAGAAAGCGGCGCCCGCCGCCAGGCTAGCGGAACAGGCCTTTGAGTGAATCGCCAAACTGTTTCTCCAGTTTTTTCTCGAGCTTTTTCCTGACCTTTTTCTTTATTTCCTTCTTCACCGCGTCCTTGATGACTGTATCAAGCTTTACCTGGTATTCCGGCTCGGCGAATGTGCCACTGATTTGCACCGGGATGGCGATACCACGCAGTTCTTCCAGTTCCTTCCCGCTCTGGCCTTCCAGGCTGCCAACCAGCTTGGCAGTCAGCAGGTAGTCAATGGTCTCTGCGGGCAAACTGACCTTGCCTTTACCGTCAACCCGCAGTAACGGGCTTTTGGCTTTCAGGTCATTGTTACGGATAACGCCATTGGTGACAGTCGCCGTGCCACTCAGTTCAGAAAAGTCGGTCTGCTCCGGTTCATTGGTGGCTGGCAGCGACTTACCCTTGACCATGGCCTGCGCCTTGCGGATCAGGCGAATGAGATTAATGCCTTTCACAGCGCCGTCAGTAAATGCAAAGGCCAGCTTGCCGTTCAGGGTGCGCCTGAATTCTTCCGGCGTTTGTCCCTTTGCCGTGAGCCTTGCACTGACTTCAGCGGTGCCCAGCAACCGGTCCTGATCCATCATGTCCTTCAACAGGGGGCCTGCCTGTACACCGGACAGGGACTCATCCAGTGAAATCACCGGCTTCGCTCCGCGAACATCCAGTGTGACGTCACCCTTGTACTGACCTTCGTACAGGGACGCTGTGGCCGGGAATACGCGTACTACGCCGTCCTTCGCTTTCAGCTGGATGGTAATATCCTGGCTGTGCAGTTTCGCCGCCCTGAGTTTGCCAATAGACAGGTTACCGGCAACATCCAGCGCACGCAGTGTGTCCACCGGAATCATCCCGGCGCCAGCTGCAGCGGCCGCGGTTGGTGTTGCCGGCGTTGCTTCCTGCTGTGGCGGCAGGTAACGATCAATATCTATTGCATCCAGACTGATATCGAAACGAATCGCAGGCCTGGTGAAGTTCGCCACCGACAAGTTACCGTTGATCGTAGAATCATCCAGCCGGATGCGAATATCGGACAACTTCACACTGCTGGTTGTCGCTGACAACTTCAGGCCGGCATCGGCACGCCCCAGCACAACAGGGTCGGAAGTTTCCGGCACCACCACCCCTAACGCAGCCATCAGGTTTCGCGGCACGAACTCTTTTATATTCAGTTCACCCTCAAAACGGGCATCCCCGAGAATCTGTTCTCCGGACAGCCTGCCTTCCAGCACCAGATCCGCAACCTTGAAGCGCAGATCTGACAGTTTCAGAGTCTGTTGCTCCGGATCAACCGCCAGGTCGAAGTTCAGCTTTGGTGAAAACCCGCCCTCAGGCAAACCGCTGCCAGCCACCGTCATCGACAGGGAAACCGGGACACTTTTCCCTGAACTGATTGCACCAGTCTTAAGATTAAAATTGTCAACCTGGTAACGGCTGCCAGAGTGGCGGTCGTCCCAGACAATACTCGCGTCAGTGATCTTCACACCACCGATGGCCAGACCCGCCAGGGCTGGCGCAGCACCGGTGCTTTCAGGTATTTCCCCGGCAGGCGCTGCTTCTGTCGCCTTGCCGCCTGCAAGATCCTGCCAGTTGTTGCGGCCGGAGCGGGCCGTTTCCAGTGACACCTGCAAACCACGAAGCACCACCGTATCCATGACCAGCTTACGCGACAGCAGCGGCAACAGTTTTACACGGATCTGCACCTGCTCAACCCGGGCGAACGGACGGTCTGAAAAACCCTCGGCATTGGATAGCGCGCCCGGCCCGACCCGGATGCCCAGCCAGGGAAATACCGACAACGCCAGGTCGCCCTCGATCGACAGGGTTCTGCCAGTGCTTGATTCAACCGCTTCGGCAATCCCGGGTTTGAAGTCATTCGGGTCGATAATCATTGGCAGTACGATAATCGCCGCAACCAGCAGCACCAGCAAGACGCCAATGCCCAGGCCTGCCACACGAATCAACTTACCCATAGCAACTCCTGTAAACGGTGAACCCGCGGGAAACTCCGAATGAAAATGGAGCGGGTGATGGGAATCGAACCCACGTTTGAAGCTTGGGAAGCTCCAGTTCTACCATTGAACTACACCCGCGCTCAGGCACGCCAGCAGTGTACAGAATGCCGGGCCATTGTGTCGATACGCGCAGCCCGCCACCCGGGCAGTCATGTTACATTTAACCCCGGATATGTATACGCAACACCCGACAGAACATTTCCGCTACCGGCTGTTCTGCCTGTGCAGGCAAGCCGTATGCCTGCCATCCCTGACGATCTGCCTGGTCGCCGGCGCACAGGCACAGGAACTCCCCGGGGGAATGCCGGTAAAACCTGCACAGACCTCCCGAATCGACCGGATTCATACCAGCATGGCCGAATCCGCCAATATTGCCGCGCGCTGGTTCGATTCATTTTTCGAGGATGAACGGTATATTGCCGAGGAAGCCTCCAGCCGCATCCGCCTGCGCCCTTCGCTGTTACTGGAAGAGGGAGAAAGCGCCAGGCTGAAATTTGCCGTCGGCGCCAGGCTCAACGTACCGCGTTTCAACCGCAAACTGAAGCTGGTTGTCAGCGATGAAGGCGACAGCGCAAAAGACAGCCTCGACTCACAGCGCTTTACAACACCTGAAACCAATGACACCAATATCGGGCTTCAGTTTATCGTGCGTGACAAGGACCGGCTGAACACCAACATGACTGCGGGTGTAAAGCTGGGCGGAGGCCACGGCGTTGATTTTTTCATCGGCCCGAGGCTACGCAAAACCTGGCATTTGAATCTCTGGCAAACACGCTTTACCGAGCGAATCCGCTGGTACACCGATATCGGCTGGGAATCACGAACCCGGCTGGATTTCGAACGCATTGTCCACAAAACCTGGTTCTTGCGCGGCACGCTCGATGTGCGGCTCAGGGAGGACGATTTCGATGACTCGGGCCTGCGTTACGATATCGGCCCGGCACTGACACACAAGCTCAGCCGCCGTACCGCCATTGAGTACAGGTGGAATACCAGCCTTGTGACACGACCCCGACACCGTGTCGAGGAAACCGGAATACGGGTGCGCTTTCGACAACAGTTCTGGCGCAACTGGCTGTTCTATGAAATCAACCCGCAGCTGGTATTCCGAAACGACGATAACTTTCACGCCACACCCGGTATCGAGTTAAGACTGGAAGCCTCGTTTGGCGGAATCGATGAAAAACCGTGAAGTACTGCAAGCACGGCAAACCAGCCGCACAAATCACCGTACATGTCCTCCACAAAACGCAGTCGCCCGTCAGCGGCAAGTGCCGACTCACGCTCACCAGCCCTTCACCCAGTGAAGCCTGGTCAAAACTCACCCAGTCCACACCGTTGCGCAGGCGGATGGCCACCCGGTCACCGGGATCAAAGCCCTCCGCTGACAAGGCCGAACGCCAGCGTTCAACTCACAGGCCGTCCAGCGTGCCTGCCGTTTCTACGGTTATCAGATCTTCCTGCCAGTCGACCATACCCGCTATTTGTGCATGGAATCTCCGCCGATGCAACTTTTACGGTAGAATGCAGCAACATGGAACTGGTCATCAACGGCGAACCGCAACAGGCACCGGAAGGTACGACAGCTGCCGCCCTGCTGATCCGGCTGGGGCTGGAGAACGAGCGGCTGGCAATGGAAGTCAACCAGGAAATCGTGCCGCGCAGCCAGTTTGAAACCTTTACCTTCGCACCGGGTGACCGGATCGAAATTGTGCGCGCCATCGGTGGTGGCTGCGCAAAACCCTAACTCTTCCGCTTTCAGGAGCGTCTCATGTCTACCGTAATGAAATCCGCCAGCCCGACAACCGCAGACCCGCTGATGATCGACGGTGTCGCATACCAGTCACGACTCCTGGTCGGCACGGGCAAGTACAAGGACATGGAAGAAACCCGGCTGGCCATCGAGGCCAGCGGCGCAGAGATCATTACCGTCGCCATCCGCCGCACCAACATCGGCCAGAATGCCAACGAGCCAAGCCTGCTCGACGTGCTGCCACCGAACCGCTATACCTACCTGCCCAATACCGCAGGCTGCTACAGCGCCGAAGACGCTGTGCGCACCTGTCGGCTGGCGCGCGAACTGCTGGATGGTCACAACCTGGTCAAGCTTGAAGTGCTGGGCGACGAGAAGACGCTGTTCCCGGATATTATCCAGACGCTGGAAGCCGCCGAGACACTGATTGCCGATGGCTTTCGCATTATGGTCTATACCAATGACGACCCGATTATCGCCAGGCGTTTTGAAGATATGGGTTGCGTAGCGGTCATGCCGCTGGCCGCACCGATCGGTTCGGGACTGGGTATTCGCAACCCGGGCAACATCCGCACGATTGTCGAGAACGCCGGTGTACCGATCCTGGTCGATGCGGGTGTGGGCAGTGCGTCGGATTCCGCCATTGCCATGGAACTGGGGTGTGACGGGGTGTTGATGAACACGGCGATTGCCGGTGCGCAGAACCCTGTGTTGATGGCGTCGGCGATGAAGAAGGCGATCGAGGCCGGGCGTGAGTCGTTCCTGGCGGGGCGTATTCCACGCAAGCGGTTTGCGAGTGCTTCTTCACCCGTAGATGGACTGTTTTTCTAGTTTTTGGGTTGATGATTCCGTCACGGGCTGGTTCTGTTTTTTTCAGATGATGGTTTGCCCGCTGCGCGGGTTCCCTGCGCTTCTCGACGTTTTGCGCGCTCGCTAAACTCGCCATTCGCGCTACCGCGCGAACGGCTCAGACAACGCTCGCTCAATCGCAAAACGTCTGCGATGCTCGGCTGCACCAAGCATCTGA
>NZ_JBTTIO010000048.1:0-2780 GCF_058323355.1 Thiogranum sp. | reverse complement strand
TTCAGGCCCTGGATATGCAGGTTGACCGGTCGCGAGCCGATGGCGCAGCCACCTGGCAGGGAGACCTCTGCTTCACCAAAACGCGTCAGCAACGGGCCGAGCACCAGGATAGAGGCGCGCATGGTTTTCACCAGTTCATAGGGTGCCAGCAGACTGGTGATGTTGGAACTGTCCGCCACCAGAGACATGTCGTCGACCAGTTCAATGCGGGTGCCGAAGCGGCCCATCAGTTCCAGTGTGGTGGTGATGTCGCGCAGGTGCGGGACATTCCGCAGCGTGAAGGGCTCTGGACATAACAGGGTGGAGGCAATAATCGGCAGTGCCGCGTTCTTGGCGCCGGAGATGGTGACTTCGCCGTGCAGCGGGCCATTGCCGATGATGTTCAGCTTATCCATTCAGGCCGTCGCTGAATCCTGAACATTTGCAAAGGCGTCGATAATCCGGTCAATCTGTTCTTCGCTATGTGCCGCACTGACACTGCAACGCAGCAGGCTGTCGTCGGTCGGCGAGGCGGGTGGCATGACCAGGTTGACGTAAGCACCCAGCTGCAGCAGCCGGTTCCACCAGTCAATCGCCTGGTGGCGGTCCTTGATGGTAACGGCAATCACCGGGCTGACCTCGGGGCTGACCTGCAGGCCAAGTGCTTTCAGTCCGTCATAGAGCCGGTGGGCATTGGCCCACAGCTGGTCGCGCAGGTACGGGCGCTCCTGCATCAGGCGCAATGCTGCGCGTGTCGAGGCGATGACCGATGGCGAGGGCGATGCCGTGAAAATATAGGAGCGAATGGCGAAGCGAATGGCATTCAGCTGGTCATGGCTGCTGACACAGTAGCCGCCAATGGCGCCGAGACTCTTGCTGAAAGTACCGACCACAAAGTCCACATCGTCCTCCACGCCGGCGGCTTCCGCTACGCCACGGCCGTGTTCCCCGAGCATGCCCAGCGAATGGGCTTCATCGACCAGCAGCAGACCGCCGTACTTGCGTTTCACTTCGGCAATTTCCGCCAGCGGCGCCTGGTCACCCATCATGCTGTAGATACCTTCGACAATAATCAGGGTATTGTCGATGCGGTCACCGAGCCGGCGCAGGCGTTTGTCGAGGTCGGCCGGATCGTTATGGCGGAAACGTATTACGTCCGCGCCACCCAGACGTACGCCGTCGTAGATACTGGCATGGCTGTCAGCGTCGAGTACGATGACATCGCCTGGTCCGGCCAGCGTGGCACCCATGCCCATGGTGGCGGCGTAACCGGTGGAAAAGACAATGGCGTGCTTGCGGTCGAAGAAGGCGGCCAGTTCGTTTTCCAGCGCCACGTGTTCGGCGAAGGTGCCGTTGGCCATGCGCGAGCCGGTGGTGCCGGTGCCCAGTTCGTCGATGGCTTTCTTCGCGGCTTCCAGGCATTCGGGCTCGAAGGTGAGGCCGAGGTAATTATTGGTGCCGGCCAGAATCACCTTGTGGCCGTTGACGATGGCCTCGGTGGAGGACAACAGTTTTTCTGTCACGGCGCCAAACGGCATGATGCCCAGTGCCTGTAGCTCGGCCTGGATGTCGGCAATCGGCTGAAATTTATCGAACAGGCTCATGATTCAGCGGTCAAGTATTTCCAGCGCCTGCGCCAGATCGTGTACGGTACGGATATCGGGCAGGATGTTGAGCGGGATCGACATGTCGAAGTGGTCTTCCAGTTGCTCGATCAGTTCCATCACCTGCAGCGAGGTCAGGCCCAGTTCGGCGACCAGCTCACATTCCTCATTGAGCAGGATACCCTGTTTGGCAAAGGGCTTGAGCACGTCGAAAATGCGCTCAAGGACTTCATTGTAGTCAGGCATGCAGAAAACTCGTCCGGATCCGGGGCTTGATAGTTGCGCCGCGCGGCGCAAGCCGCTAGATTCGCAAACGCTGAATTGTACTTGGAGTTGAGCGGCGGCGCCACGGGTGTCGGCCCTGAAATCATTGCCCATGAGTCCCGTTGAACCCGTACACGCCGACACGGCCGATTCCAGCGAGGAATCCACGCCCTCTGTGTGGCTGGTCACCGGCTACCGTGCCGGCGAACGCAACCAGGTGATTGCACTGGGCGAGGCATTGGGCTGGCCGTTCGAGCTGAAGGAGCTTGATTACCGCACGACGGAATTTCGTACCAGCCTGTTTCGCGGCAGTGACCTGCGGGGCATCCGGCTGCACAGGTCTTCCCCGCTCGAAGCCCCCTGGCCGGAGCTGGTGATTTCTGCCGGTATGCGCAACGAGCCGGTGTGTCGCTGGATACGGGCGCAGCAGGGTGGCGGCACGCGTATTGTGCATATCGGCCGACCCTGGGCGCGCCCCGACAATTTCGACCTGATCGTGACCACCCCCCAGTACCGCCTGGCGGAGCACCCGAAGGTCTTGCAGAACACCCTGACCCTGCACCGGGTGACAGCACAACGGCTTGAGCAGGAAGCGGCGCGCTGGCGGGAGCGGTTTGCCCACCTCGCCGGCCCGCGTATCGCGGTGATACTTGGCGGCAACAGCGGGCCTTATACGCTGGGGCTGAAAAACGCCCGGGCGATTGCTCAACAGGTGAATGAACAGGCACGGCAACGTGGTGGTTCGTTGATGATTTCCACCAGTGCGCGCACCCCGCCAGCCGTGATCGATCTCTTTGAACGGGACATTAGCGTGCCGAAGGTGTTGTATCGCTGGCGCCCGGACGATACGGAAAACCCGTACTTCGGCATGCTGGCCCTGTGTGACGAGCTGGTGGTGACGGCCGACAGTATCTCCATGCTTGGTGAAGCCTG
>NZ_JBTTIO010000047.1:0-23555 GCF_058323355.1 Thiogranum sp. | reverse complement strand
GATGATCATCGCGGTTTTTCACGGGTGATCCACCGAGCAGGGAGGAAAGGCCAAACTTGCCGCGCAACATGGCAGTCATGCGGCCAGGAATGGCACGTACCTGTGGGCAGATGAGAGTGAGATACTCACGGGAAATACGGGATAGGTACGCGGTGTCATTCAGAGCGCGCGCGAGAAAGTCCTGCTCGTCACGCAACCAGCGTTGCATGGCGTCAGGCCCGAAACGCCATGCCTTGGCGCGGGGCATGTGTCGGGCACATTGCAACATACTATCATAGTTATAGCCGTCTACCGGTTGTGCGCCAAAGGCCTCATAGGGTGTGCGATTACCTTTTTCGCGATTGGCGCGGCGCAGGCACACTGTTTTATTGTTGAGGCTGTCGTCCAACGTCATGGAGAAGGGCAGGATGTGCTCGATTTCCACCTCGGGAGATAACAGCTTTTCAATGCTGATCTGTTCTCCGGTATAGGGGCAGCGACGTTCGACTACATCTTTTGGATTGAGTTCGGTCCAGAGTAACATCTTTTGCGATAGCTGACGCCTTTTGGTGCCGTCAATATGTTCTGGGTCGTAGTCCAGGATCGCGCAAGCTTCCTCTACCAATTCCTTGTTGCGATTTTGCCGGATGGCCTGGTCACGCTCAATTTCCTGCCTTTTCTTGCGACTCAGTTTGAGCTCACGTGCCACCTCAATGATAACCTCGCTGGGGTGGCCATACTTTGCAATCAAGGAATTGACCACCTTGCGCAGTTCGTTGAGGCCGATGTGAACGGTGGGGTTGGCTATTCTTCCGAAGCGTTTTTCGGATGGGTCATTGTGTTCACCCGTGCCAAATCCCACATGTCGTTGGAGTGGTTCGCCGTAATAGGGTAGTGATTCCATGATTTCACCTGTCTGCTGGAAATGGGAGAGAGCGCTGTGGCTTTCGAAGCCGGCACTCTTGACGGCCTTGTCGTAGGTGACAACAGCCTTGTTCAATTCCGGAAGAACTCGGGCCAGTGCTTGCCGGCCCAGCATTCCGTAACCCTCGGGCAGGCCGATATTGGCAATGGCCTTGGCCTGCTCGCGGTCAACGCTGGTATTTTCCATCAGCCAGTGGATGAGTGAAGATTCGCTCGCTTCATTGATCAGTTGTTCGACAATGGTGTTCTGTTGTTCCAGATTGAAATCATCCCATGCCTCACCAAAGTGGGCTGCTTTGCGCAATAGCAGGCTGATGGCGTTACCCTTGAGCCGATCCCGCTTATCGTCTTCCAGGTTGAATTCAGTTGAGGAATCAAATTTGAGTGTTCGCCGGATTTTGTTGAAAGTCAGATTGCCCTTCTCCAGAAGGCCGGAAAGAAGATCACGTTCTTCCAGCGACAGTGGGCGTTCTGACATATCCGGGGCGATCAATCGTAGATTGTTCAGTTCCTGCAAGATACGAAAACGCTGGGTGCTGGGCAGGGCCAGTGGCGCCCTTTCATCTTCCGGGTTTAGCGTACACCGCCCCGCCTTGACGGGTTTGAGAGGGCGTTGAAAGAGCAGAATGTCTCGCAGTTCATTTCTCGCCTGCTCGGTGAACAGATCGGGATTGAAACGCTGTTGGGTTTCCCACAAAGTGTCGAATTCCTGTTTGATCAGGGAGCGATCGATGTAGAAATCGTAGGCCTTGTCCTTTGCAGTGCGCCCCCGCAGGCGTGCGCGCACACTCAATCCTTGTTCGTGTCGCCGGGCCAGCCACTCCCCGACGGTCTTGCAGTCTTCCTGTTCGAGCCGTTTACGCAGTTCATTGATGGCCTTTTTCATCAGGCCGCCTTCCTGATCTCTGGTGTCGGTTTTGCGGTTACTTTTGAAACCGCGGCGTTGGTTGATATGGAACAGGGCACGGGCAAACTCGGAGGGCGCAAGAGGTTCATACAGCCCCTTGCGGCGCAGAGGATAGGGGTCAAGCTGTGTCAGAGCCTTGCGCTCCTTGGCAGTTGTGGGGAAAAACCCCAGCTTGACTAGTGCGGCCAACAGTTCAGTTTTACGTTTCAGCAGGCGGTCGCGCCGCCGCCGTGCCTGACGTGCCAGCCGCCGCGTGACCGCTAGTGAACTGCCGTCTTTAGGATTGCGGCCATCGGGGAAGATCCGCACCCCCATGCGGATTATGGCGCAGGGCTGGTTACTGCGATCCAGGCGAACCAGGCACCAGCCGATCGAGGACGAACCAAGGTCGAGGCCGAGTCGATAACGCATTGTTGGCAACATAATTATCCCTCCTTTGACAAATTGTCCCCTTAGCCTATAATATTTCTGTGATTACATCATTGGGATATGTGCTCCGGCCGCTAACAAGCTGTTAGAGCACAAAATGCGAGGCCGCTATATGCGGCCTCTCTGTTTTTGCAACAGGCTAAAAATGGGCAGAGTAAAATGCGCCGAGGATAGCGGTCAGCTGGTGATATTGCTTGCGAGTACCAATGAACGTTAGGACGACGGATTACTCAGACCTTCCCTAAGTCGTTGTGAGAACAATAGGAAAGTAAGAGTTGGTAAACTTGTGTAAGCAACGGTAAATTGGCATTATCTGAACTCATAATGCTGGGGTCGGCGGTTCGAATCCGCCCCTTGCTACCATTTCCCTTTAATATCCATGTGCGGCACGTTACTTCGATGCGCCGGACAATAACCCGAACGGAGAGGTTTCAGCATGAGCAAGGCACCCCTTACCCTGATGGATTTTGTCAAGGCGGCAAAGGCGCAAATCGAGGAAGTGACGCCGGAACAGCTGGAAGCCATGCTGGAAAACACAGACAACCTGCTGGTGCTCGATGTGCGTGAATCCAGCGAGCACGAGCAGGGGCATATCAAGGGCGCCATGCTGGTGCCGAGAGGTATCCTTGAAGCGGCAGCCGACAAGGAATACCCCAAGCACATGCCAGAACTGGTGGAGGCGCGCAGTCGCCCGATCGCGCTGTATTGCGCAACCGGTGGGCGTTCCGCCATGGCGGCAGCCACACTCAAGCTGATGGGTTTCGAGAATGTGGTCAGCCTGGCGGGTGGTATCACCCGCTGGCAGCAGGAAGATCGACCCGTGGTGCGTGAGGCGCGTTACGTCTGACGCGGTTCCCAGCCCCCGTCAAACGTCGCAAGATCTTTTTCTGACAGGCGGCGTTTGACATAGAGCTTGTCCAGCGTCGCCTGGTCCAGTTGCTGCACATTGCCTGATGCATCGGTATATCGCCATTCGCCGTGTATGGCCAGCAGGAACAGGGTTTCCATAATGTCGTCAAGCCGAATCGCGTACTCGGCCGCCAGTTGGTGGAAGTCATCCAGCGTCAGCGGTTCGGCTTTCTTTTGCCAGGCATCGCGGGCCATGGCGGCCAGGGCGATATCCCATTTCGGCATGGGGTCATCTGACGGCATACGGCTGTCTCCTTGTTGTCTCATCGTCATTGTAGTCGGGCAACTCACTGTCCTGCGCTTTGTCTATATCGTTACTACCGGGATTTTCTTTTTGATTACGATAGTTTATGACGGTAGTCTATACTGACAGCGGCGTGAGTACACCTGTTGCGTAAGTCGGGTGTCCGCGGGTGTGTGTGTTGTGTCAGGGAGTGATGTATTGAGTACAATCAGGAGCTTCCAGTATGGCGTTTAGAAAAATAAGCGGGTTGCCGGGAGCTTATACTGTAGCACTTGTTCTGTCAGGCATCCTCGGGGTTGTAGCGACAGCAGACCTGCCCGTGCCGGGGTACCTTTCAGCCGCCGAAGTTGAACGACATCTCGTCGATCAGAACTGGTTGGTCGATGAGATGGACAGTCCGGACCTGGTTATTCTCGATACCCGCCCACGCGAAGACTATCTGAAACAGCATATCAGCGGTGCGGTCAGTCTGCCGGTGTGGGATACTTTTGATGAAGATCACGGATCGGATCTGGTCGCGCCAATTTCAACTATACAGGCCCTGTTCAGTGCAGCCGGGATTGGTCAGCAGACGCGGGTGGTACTTTACGACAGTGGTGAAATGATTAACGCTGCACGTGTCCTATGGATATTGGAAATGCTTGGCCACCGGCGTGTTTTATTGCTTAGCCCCGGTTTCCGGCAATGGTTTGCTTCCGGTTTACCAACCGATGCGGAGCCTGTCAAAGTTGAATCACGGCTATTTATTCCGTATGTCACACCGGATCGGTTGGCCACCAAACTGAGTACTCGCATGGCGATGGATAGCCCGAACACTGTTATTATCGATGCGAGGGATGAGGCCGAGTTCGAGGGCAGAGAGTCCAGCTTTGATCGTAAGGGACACATTCCCGGCGCCATCAGCATTCCTTATGAAAAAAACTTTGTTGAGGATGGAAAATTGCCGCGCTCTCTCGATGAGCTGAGGGCGCTGTACAGCGGTATCGATCAAGACAGGAAAATCATTATCTATTGCAACAGGGGAGAGCATTCAGCACTGACCTATTTCATCCTGCGACAGCTGGGTTACGACGCCTCGGTGTATGATGGCTCCTGGTCTGAATGGGCGAGAGATCCACGGCTTCCTGTTGAAGTGCCTTCCTATTCGAAGCCTGTCCCGGCGGACTCAGTCCCGGACCAACGATAATGTTTGACAGGATTCGTGATGCCATTCAACGCATTTCCGTACGTAATCAGCTTATCCTGACAATCTTTACCGCATCATTGATCGTTGTTGCTGTTATGTCGGCAATGGTGGTCTACCTGGGTAGCCGCGCGATACAGGAAGAGGCCGAGAGCGGCCTGACATCTGTCATTGAGGTCTTGGGCCAGGACTTCGTCAAGGTGCTTTTGCTGGACTCGCCGGATGTCGCGGCAGATACAGCGGCGCGCCTGAAGGCCTTCCCCGATGTGCTTGCTGCATACCTCTATGACGAGAATGAACAATTCCGCTTTGGTTACCAGAAAGAGGGGCTTGACCCGGTCCCCGTGCCGGCTTACCAGGTCACAGATGTGCGTTACCTGGGAGATTATCTGGAAGTGTTCTCGCCCCTGCAGTACGGAGGCAGACAGTATGGCGTGGTATATGTGCGTTTCTCGTCTGCGTCGTACCAGGCAAGAATACAGCGTTACTACAGGCTGATTTTTCTGCTGGCGCCGGTGCTGGTGCTATTGACCCTGGTGGTAGCCGTGCGCTTTCAGCGTTCCTTTAGTGAACCGGTGCAGCGCCTGGCGCAGGCTTTCAGGCAGGTTTCCACGACCGGTGACTATTCACTGCGAGTCGGGACACGCGAGAAGAACGAGGTTGGTCAGTTGTTTGATGGTTTTAACCGCATGCTGGAGCAGATTCAGCAGACTACCGAGGCGCTGGAGCAGACACGCAATCACCTCAATGTGACACTGGAGTCAATCATCGATGGTGTTGTCGCCTGTGATGATCAGGGCCGGCTTTCCTACATGAACAGCAGTGCCGAGCGTATGTTGCAGCTCAGGTTTGAACAGGTCCGGGGCCGTTCCGTGATCGACGTTGTGAACATGGTCAAGGAAGGCAACCCGGATGTGCGTACCCCGGTTTGTCAGCGTGCAATGCGGGAAGCCAGGGAGATTCCGGCAGAGCCGGGGATTATGTTACTGAATAACGCCGGTGCACAGATACCGGTTTCGGTCACGGCAGCGCCCATGTGGGATCGTGCCGGTTCCGTGACGGGTGCTGTTATGGTGATTCGCGATGTGACCGAAGCGCAGCGTATGGCAAAGGAGCTGTCATACCAGGCGAGGCACGATAGCCTCACCGGCCTGGTGAATCGTTCCGAGTTCGAGCGTATTGTTAACCTTGAACTGGCCAGGGCGAAGGTCAAGGCCCAGAATTGTGTGTTGCTGTACCTGGACCTTGATCAGTTCAAGGTGGTTAACGATACCAGCGGCCATATCGCGGGTGACCAGTTGCTCAAACAGCTGGCAACTATCCTGTCTGATGAATTGCGCAGCAGTGATGTGCTGGCACGGCTTGGCGGGGACGAGTTCGGTGTTTTTCTTATCGGCTGTAACATCGAGGTTGCCCACCAGATTGCGGAAAATCTGCGCCGCGCTGTGACCGCATTCCGTTTTGTCTGGGACAACAACAGCTTCGTTGTCGGTGTCAGTATCGGTATGGTCGAGGTGGATGAGCAAATCAGCTCAGTCGTGGACTTGCTCAGCGTGGCTGATGTGGCCTGTTATGCCGCCAAGGATGCGGGGCGCAACCGTATCGAGCTGTACCGGCGTGATGATACGGATGCGCAGCGACGTTTCAGTGAGGTGCAGTGGGTATCACGTATTGTTCGCGGGCTTGAAGAGAATCGTTTCCGTCTTTACCGGCAGAATATTGTCTCGCTCAATGCTGATGCTGAATCAGGGGAGCATTTCGAGGTGCTGATTCGTATGCGCGACGAGGATGGAAAACTTGTGCCGCCTGGTGCATTTTTCCCGGCAGCGGAACGCTATGGTGTGACGCCGAATATCGACCGCTGGGTTTTACGCAACGTGCTGACCTGGTTGAACGACAATCCTGCGGAACGCAGGAATCTGGGCCTGTGCTGTATCAACGTTTCCGGGCATACGCTGGCCGATGAGCACTTCCTCGCGTATGTCGAGGCGCAGATCGATAGCTTTTCCCTGCCCGCAGAGAAACTCTGCTTTGAAATTACGGAAACAGCCGCAATTGCCAATCTTGCTGTGGCAAAACGTTTTATCTCCACGCTCAAGGGCCGTGGCTGCCAGTTTGCACTGGATGATTTTGGTTCCGGCCTGTCGTCGTTTGCCTACCTGAAGAACCTTGATGTCGATTACCTCAAGATCGATGGCATGTTTGTCAGGGATATGGTTGATGATCCCATCGATCGTGCGATGGTGAAGTCGATTAACGAGATCGGCCAGGTGATGGGAATGAAGACAATCGCAGAATTTGTCGAGAACGACGAAATACGTGAACAGCTGATGGATATCGGCGTGGATTACGCCCAGGGGTATGGCATTCACAAGCCCGAGCCAATGCAACCGATTGGCCGCGCTGGTGCGGATATACAGACTGCCTGAGCGGTGAGCCTGCAGCTTGTATCAGAGCTGCTGGAAAAAGGCGGATTCTTCCTCACTTAGTGCAGGCAGTTCGTTGCCCGTGGTACGAACTGCTTGTGCGCCTGTTTCCGGCTGCGTTGCAGACGGTCTGGTGTCGGGGATGTTCGGGGCGGCTGTGTCTTTTGTGGAAAGGCTTTCAGGCTGACTGCCAGGCTGTTCCAGCCACAGTCCGGTTTCACCGTTGATGCTGAGTGTCCGGTAACGGTACAGTGTCAGTTGCGGGCAATTCGACAATATCGTCTCGCTGCCCGGCGGGTAGCTGCAACTGACCACGATCAGGCGTACCGGTAACTGCTGCTTTCCCAGTGCTTCATAGACCTGGTTGACCCAGGGCAGGGCGTTGGCCAGTTGTTCGCTGGTTTTCAGGCCATTCAGTAACGCAATCTGGCTTTGTTCCGTGTCGAAGCTGATCAGTACCGGGTGACCGTCGGCATCTGCAAACAGTAGCGGGTGGCCGTCCCACGGCAGTTTGGCTTCCAGCAGGGTATTGCCGCTGCCCATCAGTTGTTCTGCAGCATCAATAATCAGGGTGCGCAGTTCCTCGCGGTCACAGGATTCAGCTGTTTCAATGCAGAGCTTCATAAGGCCTTATCCCGTTGTCAAACGATCTGATGCGGACAGGTAGAAATCGCTGCGGACCAGGCGTTCGCTGATGCGGGCAAGAAAATTCTTGCGATGGTGGTTGACCGGACCGTGTTGCGGCGTGACCTGTTCCGGCAGAAAGCCGAGATTCAGGAGCGGCACATCGAGATAGCGTAACGAGGCGACCGCCAGTTTGCGGAAGTAGCGCCACGCGGCATGTTGATCACGGGGCCCGACAATTACAATACCGATTTCGACGGCCTGTTGTTCTGTCAGGAACTTGATACGCCGGTATGCCGCGCGTGCGGCATCAAGCGTGGCCGGCACCAGCAGCACAATGTGGTCAAATTGCGCGGCCCTGACAGTCTCCACTGACGTAACGGGAATCAGACAGTACTGGTTTCCCTCGGTGCGCATACCCGGTTCACCGGACAGATCCCGGGGGTCACCGGTCCAGGGTTCGTCGAGGTGGCAAAGTACACTCTTGTGTCCACGCTGGCTGAGCACCTGGCAGAGGTCGTGGGTGATCCAGCTCTGTCCCGGGTTATCGAGAAGAAAAGGAATCGTCTGGCAGGAACCGGTACTGCCCCGTGTTTCCGGGGCATCGCTGAGAAAACGCGCGCTGATTCGCGCCAGACGATCGGAGGAAGCGGACTTGCGTTGCCATACCGGGCTGAGTTGACTGGCCATCAGTGGTGCACCGGAACCTGGAGCAGCGAGTTGATGCCGCCCAGTTCGTTGGGGATTTCTGCAGGGTTGGTCGGGTCGGCCTGCCATTTGCCGTCAATCACCAGTCGGTATTCATAGACACCCGGCTCGGCGGTGAAGACCTTTTGCCAGTGTCCATTGACGTAGCGTGTTTCAATGTCACGATCCGGTACCCAGTCATTGAAGTCGCCGGCAATTTGCAGGCGTTGGCAGTCAATATCGTCAAAGGTCAGTACGACCATCTGGCGCCGGACCTGTTCGGCATGTTCTTTCATGGCCATATCCTCTGTGATGGAGTCAGTTGGCAGGGGTGTGGTGTCAACACGGGGTTCGCTGTCGATGTTTGTCGCCCCGGGTTGCAGCGGTGTCTGCATGATTTCTTCAGCCAGTTGTCGATAGTCAGTTGCCGCTGTGCAGTCAGGCGCGTAGTCCGGCAGTGGTTTACCGAACCATGCCGCTTCACGGACACGAACGGTCTGCCGTACCCGCACGGCGCTGACGCCAACCGGGAGTTGTTCACGAAGCTGGCTGAGTACGGTTTGCGCAAACCGGGTGTGGATGTCGAACATGGTTGGCAATACCTTGACGGGCAGATCGATCTGATATTTTTCTTTCAGCAGGTTCACGATATCCAGTAATTGTCTTATCCCGTCCAGTGCATAACAGCTGGCCTCCACCGGCACCAGTACCTGGTGAGCGGCTCTCAGGGCGTTGATCGACAACAGTCCCAGTGCAGGCGGGCAGTCGATCAGAATGTAGTCGTACAATCCGCCGAACCGTTCCAGTTGCTCCAGTAACTGCCTTTCCCGCCCCGGCTGGTCGCCGAGCAGCGATTCCAGCATGGCCAGCGAGATGTTGGCGGGTACCAGGTCGACACTTTCGCAGACAGCGGAAATCACGATGTCGTAGAAGTTCGCCTCGTCACTGAATACCTCATACAGGCCGGGCAGGTCACGGTTACTCACGCCAAGTCCCAGTGAGGCATGTCCCTGCGGGTCCATGTCAATTACCAGCACCTGTTTTTGCTGGCGGCCCAGTTGCGCCGCCAGGTTGATCGTTGTCGTTGTTTTACCGCAGCCACCCTTCTGGTTGGCGATAGCCATGATGTTCATACGTCGTCTCCCGTCCTGCTGCACCGTGGTGCACGTATAAGCGACAAACGTGAAGCGCCGGGGCGCTTCACCACCAGGCCTGTATTGCTGTTATTGGTTCAGGCGTATTCCTCCAGTTTCTCCATGGCAGCAGGGAACAGTTCCCCTTGTTCCGGTTGAATCTGCTGCAACTGCTCCACTTCCTTCGCCAGTTCGGCGATTGGAAAGACCCATTCCTGTCCGGTCAGCGCATCGAAGGCGCGCTCACCATGAAATACCAGTACCACATCGCCAGTGACCACCAGCGACAGTTCCACCAGCGGTTGCTCCGCGGTAGGAAGAAAACGTGTGAGAGATTGCAGGCATTTACGAATACGCTGCAGGGAAATGTTGGCGTCGAGCAGCCGTTTTGCGGCGCGCAGGGCAATGAGATCGGTAAACGTGTAGCGGGCATGGCCACCGCGGGTGCATGCGGCGGGAATGACCAGGCCGGTCTTGCGCCAGTAACCCAGCTGGCGTGTGCTCAGACCGGTGATGGCGGCGGCCTGTTGACGACTGAACGAGTCTTGCGTCACGAATACTCCCTGCCCCTGCGGACAATATTTCGGCAAGTTTCGCAGGGTTTTGGGGGATGTCAAGGAAAAAGGGACAAAAAATTCAATTTTTGTCCCTTTTTTTTTACCAGCTGATATAGCTGTAGCCCTGCTCCTGTAGCAGCATCAGGTCATCGGCGCCGATTTCCACGATTTCCGCAAAGTCGAGAATATCGTCTTGCGTCCAGCCGAGGGACTTCATGGTATTGCCGCAGGCATGAAAGGAAACGCCATAGGCCGCCAGGCTGGCAACACGTTTCTGGATAATTTCCGGTACCGGGCGTTCAGGGTCTATGGCAAGAATATGAATACCCGGCCCGATAGCGGTTACCACGATATGGATGTTGTCACCGTATTTGCGCAGCAGGGCCCCGACCGAGAACAGCACGTGTTCCATATATTCGGGGTCGGCGTTGTTAAACTGGTAGACCACCTTGTGCTCCGGGTCACCAAACAGCGGCTCCGCCGTGACGGGCGTGACCGCTGTGAGCAGGGCCATGAGGCCCGCCAGCAGGCTGTTTGTGAGGAATCGGCGTCTGTGTATCTGTATTTTCATGGCGGTTCCGTGTTGGTAGGGCCTGTGCCATATGACATTCGCGGGCGGGTCAACGTTCAACCCGGTATGGCGCGTGCAGTGTACAATGTACCCCGATTCAGCGGTCGCGACTATCCATCTGTGGTTGTCGGCGCTGTGTCTGATTGCCACACAGGTTTGAGATGAAAGAATCAACAGCCCGATCCGGGCAAACGGCCCTGGACGGGGTGCTACAGGGACTTGATGATTGTCTGGCACGGGATATTCCCGCGCTGAAGCAAAAAATTACCGGTTTGCACCGACGTGTGCAACGTGGTCAGCCGATTGATCGCGGCCTTGCTGCATTACACAGGGCCATGGAAACGTCCCGGCAGCGGGTAAGCCTGCGGCGCGAGAATCTGCCCCGGCCCGAGTATGCGCTGCCGTTACCGGTTGTCGAACAGCGTGAAACCCTGCTGAAAACCCTTGCCGCGCACCAGGTGGTGATTGTATGCGGCGAAACCGGTTCCGGGAAGACGACGCAGTTGCCCAAGCTGTGTCTTGAACTGGGACGCGGCACGCGCGGCCGGATTGGTCATACCCAGCCGCGGCGTATTGCTGCGCGCAGCCTGGCGTCGCGTATTGCCGAGGAGTTGCATTGTCCACTGGGTGAGGCGGTGGGTTACAAGGTACGCTTCCAGGACCACGTGCGTGACAGCAGTTACGTCAAGATCATGACTGATGGCATCCTGCTCGCCGAGATTCAGTCAGATCCCGAACTGCGGGAATATGACACGCTGATTATTGATGAGGCGCATGAGCGCAGTCTCAATATTGATTTCATGCTGGGCTATCTGTGCCGGTTATTACCGGAGCGGCCTGACCTGAAAATTATTATTACCTCGGCCACCATTGATCCGCAGCGCTTCTCCCGACACTTTAACGATGCGCCGGTGATCGAGGTTTCCGGGCGTACCTTCCCCGTGGAAATCCGCTACCGCCCGGTCAGCGGGGAAGACGAGGAGCAGCGGGACCGCAGTCGCACCCAGGCCATTGTCGACGCCGTGGATGAACTGGCCAGTGAAGGCCCGGGCGATATTCTGGTGTTCCTGCCCGGTGAGCGCGCCATTCGTGAAACCCGCGAGTTGTTGCGCAAGCATCACCCCACGCATACGGAAATCATGCCCCTGTATGCACGTTTGTCGGCGCAGCAACAGAGCCAGGTGTTTCGTCCGCACACGGGGCGGCGCATTGTGCTGGCGACCAATGTGGCTGAGACGTCACTGACCGTGCCGGGTGTTCGTTATGTGATCGATACGGGCCTGGCGCGCATCAGTCGGTACAGTTATCGCACCAGGGTACAGCGCCTGCCCATCGAGAATATTTCCCGGGCATCGGCCAACCAGCGTTCCGGTCGTTGCGGCCGTGTGCAGGCCGGCATCTGTATACGCTTGTACAGTGAAGAGGATTTCGTTTCGCGTGCCGGGTTTACGGCGCCCGAGATACAGCGTACCAACCTTGCAGCGGTCATCCTGAAGATGGCATCACTGAAGCTGGGTGATGTCGAGGCCTTTCCTTTTGTTGACCCGCCTGATGCGCGGCTGGTGCGTGATGGCTATAAACTGTTATATGAACTTGGTGCTGTGGATAAGCAACAGCATCTGACCCGGCTGGGCCGCGAACTGTGCCGCTTGCCGCTGGACCCGCGCCTCGCGCGTATCATTCTTGCGGCGCGCGAACAGAACTGCCTGACCGAGGTGCTGGTGATTGCCGCCATGCTGGAAGCCGCAGACCCGCGTGATCGCCCGCTCGACAAGGCGCAGGCCGCTGATGAAAAACATGCCCTGTTCCGTGACGACAAGTCCGATTTTCTTTCCTGCCTGAAACTGTGGCGTGCCTGGAAAGAACAGTCACGCCATCTGTCGCAGAACAAGTTACGGAAATGGTGTCGCGATAACTTTATTTCCTGGTTGCGCATGCGTGAGTGGGAGGATATCCACCGTCAGTTGCACGAGCAGATTACCAGTATGGGTATGCGCTGCAATACCACGGAGGCGGACTACCGGGCGGTTCACTGTGCGTTACTCAGTGGCCTGCTCGGCAATATCGCTTACCAGGCCGAGCCGGGCGAATACCAGGGCGCTCGCAATCTGCGCTTCACGCTGTTTCCCGGCTCTGCACTGGCCAGGAAGAAGCCCGGCTGGGTGGTTGCCGCCGAACGGGTGGAAACCGGCAGGCGCTACCTGCGTACGGTTGCAGCCATTGACCCGGCCTGGGTGGAGCCACTGGCGAAACCGCTGCTCAAATACCAGTACAGCGACCCGCATTGGGAAAAGAAGCGGGCACAGGTTGTCGCCTTTGAGCGTGTCACCCTGTACGGACTGCCGCTGGTCAACCGCCGCAAGGTGAACTACGGGCCGATAGACCCACAGCTATCACGCAGTCTGTTTATTCGTCATGCGCTGGTGGAAGGCCTGTTTGATACGCGTGCCCCCTTTGCAGAACACAATCGTTCCCTGCTCGCCGAACTCGATCAGCTTGAGTCCAAAGCCCGCCGGCGCGATGTGCTGGCTGACGAACAGGACCTGTTTCGTTTCTTTGACGAGCGTTTGCCCGAAGATGTGTATGACGGGCCAGGTTTCAACCGCTGGTGGAAAAAACGGGTTGCCAGTAATCCGACATGCCTGCACCTGGATCGCGATACGGTGATGCGTAAAGGTGCAGACACGGTGGACGAACAGGCGTTTCCCGCACAGATCAATGTGCGTGGTTTGCCTCTGGCGGTAAGTTATCATTTCTCGCCAGGTGACGAAGATGATGGTGTTTGTATATGCATCCCGCTGGCCGCGCTCAACCAGTTGCGCGCGGAGGATTTCGACTGGCTGGTACCGGGCCTGTTGCAGGAAAAAGTCACTTTGCTGATCAAGTCACTGCCAAAGACCTTGCGCCGCCATTTTGTGCCTGCGCCGGATTTCGCCCGCGCCAGCCTGCTGGCCATGGAGCAGAAACAAGGTGATCTGCTGGAGCGGTTGGCAATGCAGCTTAAACGCATGACACAGATCGATGTGCCACGTTCGGCCTGGCGCACCGAACTGTTACCGCGTCATCTGTTTGCCTGGTTTGAACTGGTCGACGAGCAGGGCAGGCGACTTGATGCCGGTCGCGACCTGGCTGTCTTGCAGCAGAAGTTTGCCGAACAGGCAGAGCGTCGTTTTGCCCGTGTCACAGACACACGCTTCGAGCGCAGCCAGCTAACCGACTGGGACTTTGGTGATTTGCCGGAGTCGGTTGAAATTCCACAGGGAGAGCTGATGTTGCGAGCCTGGCCGGCACTGGAAGCCGTGGACGGTTCCATCAACCTGCGCCTGTTTGACAACCCGGGCGCGGCTGATGCAGCGCACCGGCACGGTTTGCTGGCGTTGTTCCGCCTGAAGGTCGGGCAACGTCTGCGGGATATCCGTCGTGCGGTGCCGGAGTTGCAGAAACAGGTGTTGTGGTTCAGCCCACTGGGTTCCGCCGAGGTGCTGCAGGCAGACCTGGAACAGGCGGTATTACAGGCGGCTTTTATGGGTCATCCCGGGCCGGTGCGTGAGGAGGCAGTATTCCGTCGGTGTCTTGACGAGGGGAATGCGCAGTTACTGGAACAGGCGGTCGCGATCGGCCGTTACAGCCATGCGGCCCTGCAGGCCTGTCATCAGTTGAACCGCCATTTAAAGGGTTCGGTGTCACCGCAATTGCTGTCGGCCATGAATGAGCTTCGTGCACAGGCTGATGCACTGGTATATCCCGGTTTTCTTTCAGCAACCCCCCTGTCACGTCTGCCACGGCTGGAGGTGTATCTGCGCGCTGCAACAGCCCGGCTGGAAAAACTGCCGGGTAACATTGAACGTGACCGCAGGCAGGCGTTACAGGTGCAGGACTACCAGGCGCGCTATGAACAGGCACAGCGCAGTGGCGCTATCGATCCGCAACAACTGGCGTCATACCGCTGGTTGATCGAGGAGTTGCGCGTGTCCCTGTTCGCGCAGGAGCTGGGTACCGTCGACAAGGTCTCACCGCAGCGGCTGGACAAGGCCTGGAAGGCACTTGTCGCCGGCTGACGGGTTCTGGCGCATTGCCTAGTCGTCGAACTTCTGCAGGATCAGTGAGGCGTTGGTGCCGCCAAAGCCGAAGCTGTTGGACATCACTGTACGAAGACCGGCGTTGTCCTTGCGTTCACGCTGGATGGGGAAGCCTTCTGCCGCCGGGTCAAGCTGTTCGATATTGGCCGAGGCGCAGATAAAATCGTTTTCCATCATGATCAGGGAATAGATGGCTTCCTGTACGCCTGCAGCGCCCAGAGAGTGTCCGCTGAGCGACTTGGTGGAACTGATGGCAGGGATATTATCGCCGAACACTTCCTTGATGGCTTCCAGTTCGCGGGTGTCGCCAACCGGTGTGCTGGTGCCGTGTGCGTTGATGTAATCAATGCTGACATCGTTGTCACCCATGGCCTGGCGCATGCAGCGTACCGCGCCTTCACCGGAAGGCTGAACCATATCGTAACCGTCCGACGTGGCGCCGTAGCCGATAATTTCCGCGTAGATTTTCGCGCCGCGGGCTTTGGCGTGCTCCAGTTCCTCCAGTACCAGCATGCCACCGCCACCGGCGATGACAAAACCGTCACGGGTCGCGTCGTAGGCGCGGGAAGCAGTCTCAGGCGTATCATTATACCTGGAGGACAGGGCGCCCATGGCATCAAACAGCAGCGTCAGGCTCCAGTGCAGTTCCTCGCCGCCGCCGGCAAACACAATGTCCTGCTTGCCCATTTGTATCAGTTCACAGCCGTTGCCAATGCAGTGTGCACTGGTCGAGCAGGCAGAGCTGATGGAATAGTTGACGCCCTTGATCTTGTAGGCGGTCGACAGACAGGCCGAGTTACTGCTGCCCATGGTGCGCGGTACCATGAAGGGACCGACTTTTTTGGCGCCTTTTTCTTTCAGCAGGTCAAGCGCCAGCGCCACGTTGGAGGTCGATGTACCCCCGGAACCGGCAATCAGGCCGGTGCGCGGGTTGGAGATCTGGTCTTCTTCCAGGCCGGCATCGTCGATGGCGTCTTTCATGGAAAGGTAGTTATAGGCGGCGCTGTCGCCCATGAAACGCTTCAGCTTGCGGTCGATAAGGGCGTTCAGGTCGACGTCGACTGCGCCGTGAACGTGACTGCGGAAGCCGCGTTCTGCATATTCCGGTGCAAAGACGATACCGGATTTGCCTTGTTGCAGGGATTCGAGAACCTGTTGTCTGGTGGTGCCGATACTGGACGTAATGCCCATACCTGTAACTACTACGCGTCGCATAACGATAAATCCTAGAAATTTTCAGTAGAGGTGAAGAGTCCGACACGCAAATTCTTTGCGTGATAGATTTCCTTGCCATCGACATCCATGCAGGCGTCGCCGATGCCCATGTAAAGTTTGCGCTGGATAACGCGCTTGAGATTGATGTGGTAGGTGAGTTTCTTTGCATCAGGTGTCACCTGACCGCTGAATTTTACTTCACCGGCACCCAGTGCACGGCCACGTCCCGGCCCGCCGAGCCAGCCAAGGTGGAAACCGATCAGTTGCCACATGGCGTCAAGGCCCAGGCAACCCGGCATCACCGGGTCGGTTTCAAAGTGGCAGGCGAAAAACCACAGATCGGGTTTGATATCGAGTTCGGCGATGATTTCGCCCTTGCCGTAGGCGCCACCTGTTTCGCTGATGTGGGTAATACGGTCGAACATCAGCATGGGCGGCAGTGGCAGCCGGGCATTGCCGGGGCCGAACACTTCGCCGTGCCCGCAGGCAATGAGGTCTTCGTAGCTAAAGCTGGATTGTCTGTCTTGAGTCAAGGTGGATGCCGTCACTGTAGTCATGGCCGGAAAATGGCGTGGCTGGATAGTTGCAGGCGCGTATTCTAGCGGTTTGGGGGGGAATTTGCATGGTGTGGCGGCATTATCACGCTGCCAGCCTTGCGGAGGGTGCTGACAGGCGGGTCTGACGCTGGTTCAGTCGACCAGTTCAGGTGGGCGTTGTTGCTGCGTGGCCGTTGATTCCTGGCTTTCTTCGCCGTCGAGAGCCGCGCGTAACGAATTGACAAGGCTGGCGTGTCGCTGGCCGTGTGAGCGGTTCCAGAGATCGAGAATTGGCAGGATACCGCGCAGCAGTTCGTCGGCAGGAGTCACCGGTTTTGTATTGCGGTTCAGCGCATCGAGGGCCTGCTGGATATCAGCGGGTGCAGCCATGCTGCGTTTTGCCGGTTCCGGGACAATGACTTCGGGAACAACAGGGTCGGCAGGTGATGTATCTACAGGTACATGGGCTGCTCTGGTCTGCCGCGGACGTTCGGCCGCTTGACTGGCGCTGGACGCTGCCGGTGCGGCTGTGAACCCGGCTTCAGCAAGTGCCATGACCTCTTCGGCACGAATACCGGGTCGGATATCCGGGGTACACAGGCCAAAACTGACATTGAACGGGACCGGTTCGCCGTCTACGCTGACCTCTGTCCGGTCAATGGCTTCAGCCAGTTGGGCGAGTACGCGTTTCGATCCGGGCAGGTTGGCGGACGGCAGCAGAACGCCGAACGTGTCCAGCGCAACAAGGCCGACGGTGTCTTCACGTCTGCGGCCTTCGCGTAGAATGTCAGCGAGTTTCCTGGACAGGGCTTCCGCAGCCGGTTTACCCCGGCGCAGGTACAGTATCTTGTATCGTTCGATACGAACCAGTAGTACCGAGAGTTCACTGCGATGGCGCGTGGCGTAGGCCAGGTTTTCTTCCAGGTGACTGATGAAGGCACGCGTGTTGGCCAGACCGGTGAGTGGATCGACCTGGCTGGTTTCGCGCAGTTGCTGTTTCTCTGTCTCGCTTTGTTGCAACGCTTGCTGGGTATCCCGCTGGCGTGCCTGCGCCTTTACACGCGCGAGTAATTGCACGGATTCAAACGGCTTGGTGATGAAATCGCTGGCCCCTGCGGCAAGCGCGTTTTTTTTGCTGCCGTCGTCGTCTTCAGCGCCGGTAATGATGATGACCGGAAGTTCACGGAAACGGGATTCGCGAATGCGCTTTAACAGGCCAAGGCCATCGAGATTGGGCATCGACAGGTCAGACATCAACAGTGCGATATCCGGATGTTGCTGCAGGGCTTGCCAGGCCTCTTCGCCATCTGCGGCCTCTATAATATTGAAGTCATCCCTCAGGATCTTGCGGGCCGCCACGCGCATCAGGCGTGAATCATCGACGACCATCAGTGTTGTCTTGTCAGTTTCCAGGTCTGCCATTCCACCAACCCGCGCCAATTTTGAAAAAAGGTTACAGGGTCGATTTCGGCCGGATAGTGAAGATCTTGAGTAAGCTACTGTCAGTTAAGGTATTTAGTTGGAAATTGTGACGTAATTATGGCTTGTGCCCGGCGCGGGGCCGGTTATTAACAGACCGTTCGCAGGTGGCTGACAGGGGAGCACTCGCTGCTGCCTGCGGTGCAGGGTATAGTTCTTTATTAACAATAAGTTGACGAATAAAAAAGGCCTGCTTGCGCAGGCCTTTTTACAGGAGGCGCCGATTAACGCCGGCGAGCCTTCTTCTTGGTGGCCTTTTTCCTGGCTACCTTTTTCTTCGAGGCTTTTTTCTTCGAGGCTTTTTTCTTCGAAGCCTTTTTCTTGGCTACCTTTTTCTTCGAAGCCTTCTTCTTGGTGGCCTTTTTCCTGGCTACCTTTTTCTTCGAAGCTTTTCTCTTTGCAACTTTCTTCTTGCTTGCAGCACGCTTCTTCTTCGGTGCTACCTTTCTCTTCTTGGCAACCACCTTTTTCTTCTTGGCGGTTGCTTTACGCTTAACGGTTTTCTTTCTCGCTGCCATGAGGAATACCTCCTTCAAGATATGGTTCGCGCAACGTAACGGCGTTTCCATTTGAAACTTTAATGAAAAAAGAACAAATTACAACACCTAGGTAATAATTGGCTCTATGATTATGGTGTAACTTGCAGGTTCTTTTTTGCGTTGATACATAAGCAGAACACGTTGATGCTATGAGGATTGTTGTTGGCAAAGTTTATTTCGCAAGTAAATAGCAGTGTTTTATTACATGTCGCGGTACACACGCAAGAGACTGGCGGGGTGATGCATGTTGTACTGCAAGTCAGTTTTGAAGATGAAATACAGTAGAAATTATTTTTCGTACGCGTGGTGTTTTCGGCATCGAAAGAAGTTTTGTTTTGTTAAACGTTGCGTACGTGCAACATTTTTTAATCAGGGGCTGAGGCTATGACTCATCCATTATTTCATTTCTACACACGTTTTACTGACTGGTTATGGGGTGATGATCTCCGCGAGGTTAGTCGTAGTGAGCGATGGTTGATTCTACCTGTTCGCATGCTGGTGGTTGTGTTTCGCCAGTTGTTGGGTGGCCAGTTAAACCTGAGAGCGATGAGTCTGGTTTACACAACATTGTTGTCGACAGTGCCACTGCTTGCCGTCAGTTTTTCCGTACTGAAAGGTTTTGGTGTGCACAATCAACTCGAACCCATCCTGGCGAATGTGCTTGCGCCCCTGGGGCCGCGAGGCGTGGAAATTTCCACTAACGTGATCACTTTTGTCGAGAATATAAAGGTTGGTGTGCTGGGTTCTCTCGGGTTGGTGTTTCTTCTCTATACTGTTGTTTCTCTTACACAAAAAATAGAGTCGTCATTTAATTATGTGTGGCAGGTGGATCGTTTGCGGGGCCTGGCGCAGCGTTTTTCCAGTTACCTCAGTGTGATCCTGATTGGCCCGGTATTGATGTTTTCAGCAGTAGGTTTGACCGCAACAATCGCCAGTCACAGTGCTGTTCAACGGTTGATGGAGATGGAGCCAATCGGTCATATACTGATTCTGGCGGGCAAGTTGATTCCCTACCTGCTGGTCATTGCGACATTCACCTTTATCTATATCTTTATACCCAATACACGTGTGAAAGTCGTGCCGGCACTGGTTGGCGGTGTTGTGGCGGGCGTGTTGTGGCAAACCAGCGGCTGGGTTTTTGCGGCATTCGTGGCAACTTCGCCGAATTATGCGGCGATTTATTCAGGTTTTGCCATTCTGGTGTTGCTGCTTATCTGGTTGTACCTGAGCTGGCTTATTTTGTTACTGGGTGCGCAGGTCGCATTTTATGTCCAGTATCCCCGGTATCTGACGCGTGAACCGGTAAAACTGCAACTCAGTAACCGTCTACAGGAGCGGCTGGCGTTGCAGTTGATGTATTTGATCGCGGAGCATCATTGCGGCAACAAGGCGCCATGGACGTTAGAGGCGCTGGTGCAGCATTTTGGGTTACCCATGCAGCCAGTACACAACGTCTTGCGTTTGATGGTTGAAGCCGGGTTCCTGTCGGAAACCTGTGATGACCCGCCGGCCTGTCTGCCGCGGCGCGATATTGACACCATTCTGGTGTCGGAGCTGTATGACGTTGCACGCAGTGCCGGGGAGGACCGCCTGCTCACAATCGATACCTTGCCAGGCGAGGCACAGGTCGAACAACTTCTGATGATCGTGAACAGGGCAGCGCACGATGCGATGGGTGAATGCACACTGAAGGACCTGGTAAGTGGCAAGCGACTAGCGGGCAGCGAGTGATTGCTGGCCTTGCGTAAATACTTGCCCGAGCCTGAAGGTTACTGTCTGGCCGGCGGGTCGTACACTGATCCATTCCGGCAGGTGACGGCTCATTTCCAGGAAATACTCCGCGCGGGTGACGTTGGGGCACACCAGCGCTTCCGGGGTTCGGAAGGTTTGAAAAAACCATGAATCAGTCGTGCCGTGTGGCCGGTCGGCGCCAGCCGTTGCGGGGCCATGCTGGTATAGCAGAATACCGCGGGGCGTCCACTTCCCGGCACATAGCCGTTGCTCTGTGAGCTGCCTGGCGTGGTAGATCGCAATATTGATTTTTGCAACTGCAACGGCGGGCGTTTCTGCCAGTTGGCGAGGGACGAAGGCGGTTACTTCATCATATGACCAGTGAGTTTCGGGATTCAGGGGAGTGTCCGGGCGGGTTTCAGCACAGGCTTGCGAGTAGCCAGTAGCCAGCAGAAGGCCGCACGACCAGGCTGAAAACAGTCGAAATAGTGATACCATCAGCGTAACCCCCTAACCGGCTTCCAGATTAGGCGCTCAGCTGTCCGGATTCTGTGAACCAGTCGTCAATATCCTGTATGAAAAACCCGAAACCTGTTTCTGACACACCGCCGCCCCGAAGAGTGCTGGATGCGGTATACCTACCGGGGAGGCTCTGATTCATTCGAAATCTCATCGGCGCAGGCCGGAATCCATGAAATTCAGCACCCTGGATCCCGGCCTACGGGATGACGAATTAATCAGACATTCCCTGGATATTGTTGCAGATAACGGGGCGCAGTCGTTTTAGCTGGCGGCGCGTGCGGCGCGCTTGCGTTCGTTTTCCAGTAACAGTTTTTTGCGCAGACGGATGTTCTGTGGTGTGACTTCAACCAGTTCATCGTCATCGATGAATTCCAGGGCCTGTTCGAGCGTCATGCGGATGGGTGGTGTAAGAATCAGGTTCTCGTCCGTGCCGGCGGCGCGGATGTTGTTCAGCTGCTTGGCTTTCAGCGGGTTGACGACCAGGTCGTTGTCACGTTTGTGGATGCCAACGAGCATGCCTTCGTATACCGGTTCCGCGTGTTCCACGAACAGGCGGCCACGTTCCTGCAGGTTGAACAGGGCATAGGCCAGTGCCTTGCCGGCGCCATTGGCGATCAGGACGCCGTTGATGCGCTGGCCGAAAGTGCCTTTCTTCGCCGGGGCGTAGTGGGCAAATACATTATATATAAGGCCGCTGCCCTGGGTGGCGGTGAGGAATTCGGTGCGGAAGCCGATCAGCCCGCGTGACGGGATGATGAATTCCATGCGTACCCGGCCGTGCCCGTCCGGCACCATGTCGCGCAGGTCGGCGCCGCGTTCGCCAAGTTTTTCCATCACTGTGCCCTGGTGCTGTTCCTCGACATCGACGGTCAGCTGTTCGTAGGGCTCTTGCAGAACACCGTCGACTTCCCGGTAGATCACTTCCGGTCGCGATACACCCAGTTCGTAGCCTTCGCGGCGCATGGTTTCGATCAGAATCGACAGGTGCAGCTCACCACGACCGGAGACGCGGAACTTGTCCGGGTCCTCGGTATCCTCGACGCGCAGTGCCACATTGTGAACCAGCTCCCGGTCGAGGCGCTCACGGATCTGTCGCGAGGTGACGAATTTGCCTTCACGTCCGCAGAACGGTGAATTGTTGACCTGGAAGGTCATGCTGATGGTGGGCTCATCGATGCTTAGTGGTGGCATGGCTTCCACGCAGCCCGGGTCGCACAGGGTGTCGGAGATGCCGAGTTTATCGATGCCGGTAAAAGCGATAATGTTGCCGGCGCGTGCTTCCGGGACTTCGACCCGCTCCAGGCCGAGGAAACCGTTGATTTGCAAAATACGCGCATTGCGCTGGTTGCCTTCGCGGTCGACGACCGTCACTGCCGTGTTGGTGCTGACACGACCGCGTGTGATACGGCCTATACCGATAACGCCGACATAACTGTTGTAGTCGAGCGAGCTGACCTGCATCTGGAACGGGCCGTCGGTGTCGACGTCCGGTGCAGGTACGGTACTGACGATAACTTCAAACAGCGGGGTCATGTCGCCTTCGCGTACATCAGTGTCGAGGCCGGCATATCCTTGCAGACCGGAGGCATATACCACGGAGAAGTCCAGTTGTTCATCAGTAGCGCCGAGACGGTCGAACAGATCGAAGGTCTGGTCCAGCACCCAGTCCGGGCGTGCGCCGGGGCGGTCGATCTTGTTAATGACTACGATGGGCTTGAGTCCCTGCGCCAGGGCTTTCTGGGTGACGAAACGTGTCTGCGGCATCGGTCCTTCCACGGCATCCACCAGCAACAGCACCGAGTCGACCATCGACAGTACACGTTCCACTTCACCACCGAAATCTGCGTGCCCGGGCGTGTCGACGATGTTGATGTGGTAGTCGTTCCATTCGATCGCGGTATTTTTCGATAGAATGGTGATCCCGCGCTCGCGCTCAAGGTCGTTGGAATCCATCACCCGCTCGGGCGCAGCGGCACGATCGCCGAGGGTGCCGGACTGGACAAGGAGCTGGTCGACCAGGGTGGTTTTTCCATGGTCGACATGGGCGATGATGGCAATATTACGTAGACGTTCGATCACGGGGTTTTCTCGCGAGTAAAAGAGCGGAAATTATACACGAATTGGCCCGATAAAGGGGGAAATCATGATCTTCCAGACGGGTTTCAGCGTTGATACGCCCGGGCGCGGCAGTTACCCAATATTGACTGAAATCAACGATTGCCTGGCCAGGTCCGGGATTTCCACCGGTATCTGCCTGATTTTTGTACACCACACCAGTGCTTCCCTGGTGCTGTGCGAAAACGCTGACCCGGTTGTCCGGTCGGATCTCGAACGTTTTATGCAGCGGCTGGTGCCGGATGGTGACCCTTTGTTCCGTCATGTTGACGAAGGGCCGGACGATATGCCCGCACATGTTCGCAGTGTGTTGACCGGTAATTCACTGAATGTACCTGTCTCCGGCGGACGTTGCGATCTGGGTATCTGGCAGGGTGTCTATCTGTGGGAGCACCGGACGTCAGCGTATCGCCGCAGGATCAGTGTGACGGTGTACGGTGAATAGAGATGGCTGAGCTGTCTTAAAGTACAGGTTCTCCCTGTGTTTGTCTGAACGGGTGTTTACACTTCATCGCAGTTGGCATGGTCTATACTTTTTTATAATTCTGGTTTGTGCGTATACGCCCGAAGCAGGATTATACAAGTTGATATTTCAGTAAGGAGGTTCGACGAAGTTTGCAGCAGCCGGAGAGACGGGCGGCAGTTGAGCATTGCAAACCGAAAGGGAGGCGGGAGATAAAAATGAAATCAATCTACGTGGGTAATATTGCGTTTGATACAACATCCGACCAGTTGCGTGAGTTGTTTTCCACGCACGGTGAAGTCA
>NZ_JBTTIO010000046.1:0-38941 GCF_058323355.1 Thiogranum sp. | reverse complement strand
CCTCGGCAACGTGAGTGAAGATGACCATGCGTTTGAGACTGTCCATAAGGCGCCGCCAATTGGTTACAGAACTGATAACAAAGATGTATCAATATTGAGTATTGTTATCACAGGAAGACATTTCTACAATTTCCCGCGTTCTGGTGCAAGTGCATTACGACGCTTTCACCCCTGATCATGCGTCTGAGCGGGAGACTCCAACATGACAAAAGCAAGCAAAGCGATGCGGTTTTTCTTTTTCAATGCGGCCACCATCGTTCTGATCGGTATCTGGTTGACCGGTTTCGACAAGGTGCACTGGTTTCTGTACGCCGTCCCCACATTCTTTTTGTTCGCCGCGGCTGTGGGGATTTGCCCAGGCCTGATTATGGCGCAAAAGATTTTTGGCAAGCCGTGATTGCCATAACCGGGCCACACAGGACAGCTATCCGACTGCCTATGAAGAATCGTTACTCGCGGTTCTCGTATAATGAAAAACGTCCCGCACGGTAGCCAGAGAAGATGCCCTAAGCGGTGTCGGCCTTATCTCCCGCTCCCAGTGCAGCCAGCGCGGCCTCGACCCAGCCAAAGCCGATGCGCTCCTGCTCCAGGCGCAGATTCGGGCTCAGGCGGTTGTCTCTCAGATCGTTGTACAACGCGCATTCCTCCACATTCAGACGGGGCAAGTCACGTAGCGTCTGTTTATCTTCCACGCCCCACTGGGCCTCGAAGGCCAGCAGGGTGGCACGGTCCATCAGCAAGGAACGCGCCTGTGGAAGGCTGGTGCGCAGTTGATCGAGGATGGCAAAACCGTGGGTATCGATATCACCCCAGTAAAATACCTGACAACGCTTCAGCCAGGCGGCTTGCCCCAGGGCTTCGAATCCATAACCGGCACCGAAGATCAGCAGGCTGTCCGGCACCTGCGGAAAAGCCAGAAAATTGATCTCGTTTTCGGTGATGAAAACGCGGGAGACCCTTGGCGCCAGGTGGGCGAAGCTTGCAGCGTCCAGAGCAATATCCGCATCCCCGCCCCCTGGCAACAGCGCATGTGCGGGATCGAGCGCACGCAGGCGGATATGCCGGGGCTTTTCACGAAATCCGTAACGCCTGGCAAAACCCGACACGCCGCGAGCCCTGGTATCAACAGCCCCGGGCGGCAAGACCCTGTCCAGCCACTGGATCAGAACACCCCGGTGTGCCTCGATGAATTTGCTGTCCACGCCTGCGATATCCACCTGGCGCAGATAAATACCCGGGCGCGGATGCTGCCTGACCCAGTCGACGACATCCAGCAAACGGTCCCAGACCTCCGCCAGCTCCAGCACCTTGAGGGGTTTGCGGATGATCCATTCGAGCAACAGAGGCTGACGTTCCCGGGTGCGCTCGACCACGGCGGCAAAGCGCCTGGCCTCGCGGCGCTTGCCCAGCACGTCCAGTGCGTCGTCGAGTGTATCCACCCAAACCACCCCGGGCACCTCGTTTGCGCCCAGTACCCGGTGGCGCAACGCACGCATCTCGATCCGGTAGTACGGCAGTGCACTCAATTCAGCGATCCAGGCGCGCACCTTGTCGAAATGTTCTGACATTTGCGCCGAGGTCGGTCCTTTGAGCGTTAGTCGCCGGGGAAAGAATGATGTGTCAGAAACGATCCCGGTCAACAGTTCACCACGATCCCAACAGCGTTGCAGTTGCGCACGAAGATCACGGGCGTCCGTCCAGTTCACGGCGCCGCCCTCGCCTTCTCCTCCTGGTATTCTTCAATGGAGAGGTTGCGTAGCCTGGAAACACGTCCGTCCTCGTTATGGACAAAGCCGACGCTGTTAACGAAGGGCTCGATAATGTGAATCTTCTGCAATGGCGTGACGATCAACAACTGCAGATTGAGCTGCGCGAACAGCCGCAGGCCGTAGTGCGCCGACTCATCCGAACCACGCCCGAAGGCCTCGTCGATGACCACGAAGCGAAAGGATCGCGAGCGCACTTCACCCCATTCCAGGCCGAACTGGTAGGCCAGACTGGCGGCCAGAATCGTGTAGGCCAGCTTCTCCTTCTGGCCACCGGATTTTCCGCCCGAATCGGAATAGTGCTCGTGCTCGCTGTCGTCCTCACGCCAACGCTCGCTGGCGGCGAACATAAAGCCGTTGCGCACGTCGGTCACCTTGGCTGTCCAGCGGCGATCCAGATCGGTTTGTCCTTCGCGCCCCCGAAAACGCTCGATAATGCGTCTGACCTGCAGAAATTTGGCCTCCGAATACTGAGCATCCCCGGAGCCGGTCAGCGTGCCCTCGGTACAGGCGCGCAACTCGTTCTGGAAGTCACGGATCTCGACATCCGGACTGGGCAGCGCCTCGAGCCGGATATAACGTCCGGGGTTGTAGTCAATCTGGGCCAGCGACTCATTGATGCGGGTAATACGTTCCCTGATCTGCTCGCGTTCGCGGGCCAGTTGCGACTGGAAGTTGGCCACTTCGCGGATGGTGTTTTCATTGAGCAGTTCCTTGAAGCGCGCTTCGAAACGCGGCAGATCGTCGGCTGCCAGCGCCGCCAGCATGGCGCGGTATTCGAAAGCCGCTTCGATACTGGCATCCACCTCCGCTGTTTCCAGCCGGTAGGCTTCCTTGTATTCCGTCATCCTGCGCACAATCTTCTCACCCAGGGTCTTGATGCGCTTGTCTTCTGCGTCGATGCGCGCCTGCAACCATTCACGCATCTCACGCTCCCGGTTGTCGCATGACTCGACACTCAGATGATGCTCACCCAGCGCATCGCTACGCAGTTCATCCAGCGTGGTGAAGTGTGCGGCGTGGGAAGCGGCGGGTTCATCCAGCAACGCCTGAATCTGTGTCCGCAGGGCTCTGGCATCCTCCTGTTTCTGTTCGGTTCTGGCGCGCTCGTCCTGCTTCTTTTCAAGTTCGGTCTCAGTCACCGCCAGCCCCGTTTCCACTTCGCTCAGCTGAGCGGTCAGTTGTCGAAGCCGATCCGAGGCGCCTTCCAGCCGCCGCTTGTCCTCTTCAAGGCGGGCAATCTCGGTAGCCAGCGAACGCCAGTCCAGTTCCTGGAAGTCACGGTATTCATCGAGCTTGTCCAGCACGCCACGTTGTTGCTTGAGCGCATCCTGTTCGGCCTGCAGCCCGGCAATGCGGGCACCGACTTCGCCCAGGCGCACGCCCAACTGCTGTTGCTCAGCCTCCAGTGCGGCGATCTTTCCGGCGTTGCTCCAGCCCAGCACATAACGGCGGCGGTCATCGATGCGGTGCCGGTCATCTTTTTCGTGGCGACCGCCGGGCGACTTGACCTGGCCCGCACGGGTAATGGCCCGGGTTTCACGCCGGAACTGCTCGCCGGTCGTGCAACAGGCGACATCGAAACGGTGCGCCAGTTCGCGCTCCAGCCAATCGTAAAAGGGCGAATCAGGCTTGATGGCAAGCTTGCGCACCAGCGAGTCCGGGTGCAGTGCCGGCAGTTCGCCAGCAGCCGATGCGCGCACCCGGAAGTAGACCAGGCGACCGCGCAGATGGGTGCGATCCACCCAGTCCGAGACCCGGGAGTAATGGGCATCCGGTACCAGCAATGACAGACCGAAGTTGCGCAACAGCCGCTCGGCGGCGCCCTCCCAGTCCTGCTCGTCCTCGCGCACCTGCACCAGCTCACCGGCAAACGGCATCTCGTCCACGGATAAATCCAGCGCCTGGCACAGCGCGGCACGCATGCGGATCTGTTCGGCGGGGATATTGCTGCGCCTGGCCTTCAGACTGTCAATTTCATCGCTGAGCCGATCGTGCTGTTGTTTGCCCTGGTGCAATTCAACCGTCTGTTCGGTTAACGCGTTCTGCAGCTCCGCCTCTTGTGTAGCGGTTAATTCCAACTGTCGTGCGAACACCTTGTGCTGTGCCTGAAATGCGGCCTCGTCCTCTCCCGGTTGATCACCGACGAGACGCACCAGCTCCGCGTAACGTTCCGCCTTTTTCTTTCTCGCATCGCGCGCTCTGCCCTTGACGCGAATCGCTTCCGCAAGACGTTCCAGCCGATCACCGCCGTTGGCGGCGATGCTTTGTCTGAGTTCAGCCGCCTCCGCGCGTTGTGCGTCACGCTGTTCGGTCAGCGCAAGAACCCGCGTATTCCGCTGCGCCCACTCCTCATCCAGCAAGGCGATCCGCTTGTCCAGCAGTTCGAGCTTGAGTCCGGCAAAATACGGCCGCAAAGCCTCGCGGCAAGCGCGTAACGCCTCGTTGGCACGGGCCAGTTCCCTGTGACGGTCACAATCGGCCACCAGCGGCGTCAATAATGCAATCTGCCGTTTGGCTTTGAGAACCGCTTCATGGGCGCGGTTGAGGTCATCAAAATGCGCAATCAAAGCGGTAATGCGCGGCACCACGTCGAAGGGTTCGAGCATATGGTGGCGTACGAACTCGGTCAGGTTGCCTACGGACTTCATGGACACGGTCTGGTGGAACAGTTCCATCGCCTGGTCGTTGTCGATACCGAAACGCCGCCGGAACCAGGCGCCATAGGGTGGGAAACTGTCGAACACGTCGACACCGCCACCACGCAAACGCTTGCGCAACGCGGCAATTTCGGACCCGAAGTCGGCAAAATCGCTCGCGATGGAAAGATCCCGCTCGGCGCTGACATAGAAACGTGCCGGTTGCCCCTGCGCATCCTTGATCCAGAATACCTGCGCCAGCGTCACCGTCTGGTCATAGCCGGCATTGTGAAACACGCCAAGAATCACGGAATAGCTGTTGTGGTCACGCAGGGCCACGGGTTTTGCGGCGGCACTGCTTTCATTGCGCTCCGTCTTGTAATACCCGCGCACATAGGATTTGAGCGTACGTTCTTTGCTTTCCGCGCCGGCGGCCTTGTTGTATGCCACCCGATGCGCGGGCACCAGCAAGGTCGTGACGGCATCGACCAGGGTCGATTTGCCCGAACCGATATCACCGGTCAGCAGTGCATTTTTACCGTCGGCCTGCAGCGTCCACACACGGCCATCGAAGGTACCCCAGTTATAGACCTCCAGACGCTGCAGGCGAAACCCCACCAGGGTATCGTCAGCCACGAAATCCAGACCGAGCGTTGACGGTGTTTCAGGCATCGCCTTCCCCCTCATCCATCGCTTCGAGTTGCGCTTTATAAGCCGCCAGCCGTGCGTCCAGGTCGGCCAGCCACTGCGCATCGACGAAGGCCTTCAGGATGCGGCGCACCTCGAACGTCGTCGGCTGTCCCGCCACCGGTTTCATCCGACGCAGAAAACCCAGTTCGACAACCTTGTTGATATAGGTATCCACCCGATCCATCAGGCGCGCCTCGTTACTGGCCTCGGGCAGGAATACGCGTATCAGCTCGACGATATCGTCACGCGGCAACACCAGCCTGACCCCCTCCACGTCCTGGCCACTACCGGCGTCGAATTCGGCCAGTTTCTTGCGCAACAGGGCCAGCAACAGGCTGACCGGGAACGACAGCGGCCGGCGGGCCACCAGGCGTGGCAACTTTGTCGCGGTCTCGTCATCCTCGCGATTGCGCGCGCGCAGGAAGGCATAGCCTTCGGCCTCGTCCAGCACCAGTTCCAACCCCAATACCGCTACGTAGTCGCGCACCCGGGCCTGGAGGTCGAGCAAATCGCCCCACAGGCCGGCGTTGTTACGCGCGCCGGGTTCGTCACGATAGATCACACCCTTGAGCAAGGGAATGACCAGTGACGACAGGTCCGGCGTCACAGCCGCCGTCTCGTATTGCTGTTCCTCAGTCATCGAACAAATATCACTCGTGGAAGCCGTACCTGTCTGGTCTGTTCCGCTCCCTCACGATCCTCACCCCCCCACACGATGATATCCTCTACGGCTTCGTCTATCGTACTCTCGAAGCCCCCACACGCCAGCTCCAGATAGGCCACCAGTTCGGCCAGGCCGTGTTGTAACGGCCATCGCTCACACAGTTCACGCAGTGTCACCTGCGGGGCACCTTGCAGGGCACGGCGGATATGCCCCGATAATTCCGCCTTGTCAACGACCACCTGTGAAAACAGCGCGGCGGCATCCATGTCCACCTCACCGGCTTCCAGCACGCGATCGACAATGCGCGACTTCAGGGCCGGCGTGTACAACGGCCGTTCCATCGGCAATACGATGTCCGCGCCGATCGCGGCAATCCCGGTAAACTCGCCACTCGGTGGCGTCGCCCGTACACCCAGCGCCTTACTCTCTATGCCGCGCAGGATATCCATGATGCGACGGTTCTCCAGCCAGGCCTGGTCATCGAGAAAGCGTCTCAGCTGTTGCGAGAGTTGCGCCACCGTCCGCTGGGTATGCTCGCCGGCCTCGAGCCAGTCATAATGCGCCCGCCGGGTGCGGGCATCCGGCTTGAGTTCGGCTACCGCCGGCAGCGCCAACGCCCGTTCCAGCAACTCGCTGAATGCTTCCTGTCGCTCACTGGACATCAGGAAATCCCAGAAAGCGCGAAAGCTGCGTCCCTGGTCGGAACCGGCAATGGCGTCGCGCTCGCCCATAATATCCTCCAGTAACTCGCCCTTGCCTCCTTCCCACAGTGCAATGCGTTCACGCACTCCTCGATCCAGTACCCGAAAATTATGCTCCACTTCGCGAAAGTCGGACAGCAGTTCACGCGAAATCGCCATGAACTGCTGAAAGCGGTCCTTCAGTGCGGCGTCGTCCAGTAGCGGCATATGACCGTCGCGTACAGCGCAAATCTCGGCATCGATCTCGTCACGGCGCTTCAGCAGTTCAATGACGCGCGCCTCCGGGTCGACCTCGCTGCCGGCATTGATTTGCTTCAGTAATTCAAACAGCGTCAACAGCCGCGACTCGGTACCGACAAAGGCGCGTTCGGTCAAGGTGCCCAGCCAGGCAATGGCCTTTTCAGTGGCCGGCGTCAAATCAAAATACGGTTCGTCCGAATCCTGACGGTAGAACTTGCGCAGCCAGCCCTTGTCGTTGCCGGCCCAGTCGTTGAGGTAACCCAGCGCCGCTTTGGGGAAGGCCTCGGCACCCAGACGCTCACGCAACGCGAACAGATCATCTTCCAGTTTCTCCACCAGGTCGGCCTGGGCAATCACCCGCTCATTGGGCTTGATGAAAACCCGATGCAGAAAACTCGCGACCAGTGGCGCATGGGGCGAACTCAGGAGCCGCCACGCCGGATGATTCTGGCGCAGCAAATCGAGCGTGTTGAAATCCAGACTCATGGTCAGTCTGCTGCTCTTACCCGCTTTATGGTAGCAGGGGCCTGCTTTCTTCCTCGCAGATCCACTCGAATTAACCCTCGGGTTGCACGGGAACGCCTGTCATAGAAAAGATCTTCCGCCAGACGATTCCCGAATAATTCAATCATGGAGTATCAAGTTATCGGAATCCGATAACTTGATCAAGACGAAGCAGGACAACTGCCAGACCGGTAACGACTGTTACCGCTTCAAACACTCAACTTTACAACAACCACGCAATTACAACTTCAGCTTCGATGGCACCCTGGCCAGATACAGCTACATACTGAGTGACAAGTATGATCCCGGGCGGGCGTACACCAAAACTATGAGCTATAATCACTCATCATATCTGCAATCAATTGGTTAGGGTACTATCTTGGCTTCTAATGAAGGAAGGGCCTACTTCGCACTAAGTGGCTATCATTTTAATCCCGATGACATCACTCGCCTGCTTGGCATAGAACCCACTGCGGTCGATGCTTCCGGTGCAAACAGTGGATTGGACAAACCGGTGATTAGTTCGTGGGAATTATCTACGGAAACGATTACTGATGATGTGGACGTTTATGATTTAACAAACGAACTTATCAAGCAAATTGAACCGGTCAAGGAAAAGATCCTTGAAGTGATAAAAAGCCATAATTTATCTCCCCGGATTGGCGTGGTCCTGGTTTTGTCAGTCAATAAAAACGAAACAGTACCCGATGTTGGTTTCGGCGCCAGAACGATTCGTTTTCTGGCAGATATTGGCGCTTTTATTAATGTCGATTACCAGCTTTCCGAACGTATTTAAGGAAGCTCTGATTAATTCGAAATCGTCATTCCGGCGCAGGCCGGAATCCGGAAAATTCAACACCCTGGATCCCGGCCTGCGCCGGGATGACGAATCAATCAGACTCTCCCTAAATTAGCATGTGTCTGCCCAGACCTGGTGGCCGCGCGAGCTCGCAGGTACGCGCGGCTGATTGTCTCAGGGCTTTTTGGGGGTTTTGTATGGTACTTCTTTATGGAAAGCTTCCCAGGTGGTTTTATAGCCAACGTAACCTTTTTCATTAGCCTCCATCTGAGTGGTTGTCAGAAAACGTGACTTGCCCTCCGGAACCTTGGGTCTGGTTTTTGGTGCATCGCTCATGGTTTTAACTCCTGAATGGTTGAAGTGGGAGGGATATAAACAGGTATGTCAGCCTCTCCCGGTTAACTGACGTAAATAACAAAGTCCAGCGCTCTACTACTTCCTGATTCAACTGCCAGAGTTAATCGCAAGTACTGGAGCACTTTGCCTTACTAATTTGCTCCTCGCAATGCTTCAAACAAAGTGGTTGAAGGGCATGCGGAAAACATTCGATAATCAATTCAAATTCATCAGCCGCTTCATCGGCAAGAGAAGCATCATTTGTTAACCCAGCCAGCACGCTTCGTGCAGTAGACCTGTTTATCCTGCAGAGTACTGCCAGGTGAATGGGGAGTTGCTGCTCCATACAAACTGTCAATGCCGTCTCATATGATCTTATTGCCTCTTCCAGGCGATCCGGGTTTTCTTCTGATTCAGCCAGATTATGCAGAACTGCACCACAATTATTGTGCGTAGCAGCTAACTCGAAAGCGTTATTATCAGCGTCAAACTCTGCGATTGCATTTTTATAGGCGACGACGGACTTTTGAAAAGTTCGATTACCTTTTAAAAGTCTGCCATAGGTATGGAAAGTAGCACCAAGTTGATGCATGGTTGATGCCCATTCTTCAGGCGTCTCTTTTCGGGACCATACCAATAACGCATCAGTATAAGCATCAACAGACCCTTTCAACAACTTCGAGTTATCCAGTTGCCGGCCCAAAGCCTGCTTTGCGGTTCCCAGGTTATTTTGTGTTGCCGCCCAGTCGATGAGTGACGTTTCCCGGTTAAACTCTTCCAGCGCATTGTTAAAACACTGAATGGCCTTTTCATACAATTCAACATCTCTCAGCTGTTGCCCCTGTGCCGCAAGAACATTTCCAAGACTATTCTGAAACTCGGCCCAGGCTAACGGCTCCTGTTCACGATATTCATCTGTCAGTGTTGCCTCAAGAGCTTCACGCGCACTGTCAAGAACATTGGTACTGAAACGATTCTGTTCATAATTCCCCCGTGTATAAAGAAAATTATCAGCTGTGGTCACCCTGGTATCCGGAGTAGCAACTTCGGCCATCTCTTCACCAAGCAGGTCTATAGATTTTGCTATTGCAAGCTCCAGAGCCTGATTGACCGGGTAAAATATGTAAGTATTTGAGAATTTCATTTTGCCCGGCTGAGAATTTCATTTATGTCCGGGTCGGCGTCAACAGCGCCGCCATGATCGATTTCTTCCTCGGTAGCTTCACGTATACTCAACACTTCCAACGTGAAAATAACGTCTCTACCGCACAGTGGATTATTTCCATCTACGGTTAATGTTTTATCATCGAAACGGGTGACGATAAAATTTCTGGGCTCACCCTTTTCGTTTTCCATGGTGATGGTCAAACCGATCTCTCGATACTCCTCAGGAACATTTTCGATGCGGTCGGTAAATACAAGTGATTCGTCTCTCTCACCGTATAGCAGTTTGGTATCAACGGGCACCTCGATGATATCACCGACTTTTTTACCATCCAGTTGTTTTGTCACCTGTTCAGACAGAACATCATTCACACCGTGAACATAACCCAGAGGAAAATCAACAGTAACAAGTACGTCACCGGTTTTTTCATCGATGACCTTATAATTCAGTTCAACGAATTTTTCGTTTTGTATTGTATCTGACATGACCAGCAAAGCCCGTTATCGATAAAGCCGCCCTAGAACAGCGTAGCACCAAAGATTTTCACCTTGTCCTTTTCATAACCCAGCACCAGTCTGCCCAGCCATTCACCCTCTTTCCTGGTGTGTCGCTGTCTATATAAAACTGTTACATATTCACCACGGCGAATGATGCCAAGATAGTCGTAATTTTCTGACAGGTTCTTTGTCAGTTCACTTCTTGCAAACTGTTTGCCCATCTCGATTTCATTTGCACCCATCAGCATGGCTGCTGCGAAATTTCGGGTAAAAGCACCGTAGTTCTGTTCATTCGAGTATTTAACAAGATCGGCCCACATTGGGTTCGCCAGCGCTAATATCTCTTCATCAGTTTTATCAACAATATTCATCTATTCCACTGTTCATTTAAAACATATATCAGTTTCACAGGACTATCGATCATGGAAAGTCCGGATACTCTGAACTATGGGGGAAAAGGCCAGCAGACGATCTGCTGGCCTTTTTAAAGTAAGTAAAAAATATTCCTGATTTTTACTCAGCGCACCCTACTCGTCACCTACCAGGTGATAAAGGGGGGCTTTTTCCATAGTGTATTCACCCGTTTTGCGATCACGATGAGAAACTGTCAGTACGTGCCAGTTTTTATCATCCAGCTTCATCGCATCGCCACGGTAGTAGTAACCAGGCCAACGCGTTTCCTTACGGAACAAAGTATGCTGTAACACACTTTCAGAAGTACGCACACGGTGATGTAATTCCCATGCACGCAACAGCTCGTGTATGTCTTCTGCCGCAATCTTCTCCATGTCTTCCTCAAGCAGTTTGATCTTCTTGAGACCGATCTGGAGCAGTTTCTCGTTAGTCATATAGTTGACACCAAACCCACCACAATACTCATCCATCAGTTTCTGCAAACGATCCAGACCCTGTCTTGGGTTGATGAAGTTTGGATTAACTGAACCGGCGACCACTTCGTTGCTATAAACTTTATAAGTTTCTAATGGTTTGTAAATCCTGGCTTTAAGGTCTTCAATCTGCTTTTCTGAAACTCGAATACCTTCAGCTTTGCCATCATCAATATATTTACAGGCAGCTTTAGCAGCCAGACGACCTTCCGTGAAAGAGCCTGAAGAGAATGCGTGCGGTGTACCACCCACCGCATCACCCGCACCAAACAGGCCTTCAACTGTGGTCATACGGTTGTAGCCCCAGTAGTACTCCGGAGGAGAAACATCTTCCGGACCTGAGCACCATGCACCACACCCCGTTGCATGTGAACCCATGACGTAGGGCTCAGAGGTGGTTAATTCAGGGTTTTCGTATTTAGGGTCAACGTCTGTTGCCGCCCAAAGTACCGCCTGACCAACGGTCATACCCAGGAAGTTATGCCAGCCGATCTCCTCAAGATGCGGATCCTGGAAGGCTTCCATAGTGACCATGTGGATAGGGCCGCGACCGGCATTAACCTCAGAGATGAACGCATGGTTACGTAAACAGGTCGGTATTGGTTTATGGGATAAATGCTGGCCTTCCGTATCCAGATATTCTTTACCGACCATTTCTGTCAGAGCCGGGAACCACTTGGATTCATACTCTTCACCCAGGCCGTTTTGTGTATACGTCTTCAGGTGCAGGAAGTACGCGCCAACAGGTCCGTAACCATCTTTGAATCGAGCCAGTACGATACGGTTTTCCATCTGTGTCATCTTCGCGCCTGCTTCGATCATCAGACCATACGCAGAACCCGAAGACCATGGGGCGTACCAGACACGACCGGCACCTTCACCGACTGACCGTGGCTTGAAGATGTTGGAAGCACCACCAGCACCACATATAACGGTCCTGGACTTGAATACGTGGTAATTACCCGTACGTACGTTGAAGCCAACAGCACCCGCGACGCGGTTCTCTTTGCCATCATCCATTAGCAGATGGGTTACGCAGATACGATTGAACACTTTATCCGCTGATTTTTTCGCGGCTTCTGCAACAATCGGCTTGTATGATTCACCATGAATCATGATCTGCCATCGCCCTTCACGCATGTAGTGACCCGTCTTGGGATCTTTCATCAACGGCAGGCCCCACTCTTCAAACTGGTGAACAGTGGAGTCAACGTGACGCGCCATATCAAAGGCCAGATCCTCACGAACCATACCCATCAGATCCATACGCGCATAACGGACGTGATCCTCTGGATTATTTTCACCCCAGCGTGTACCCATGTAACAGTTGATAGCATAAAGACCCTGGGCTACTGCACCAGAACGATCGATGTTTGCTTTTTCTGCAATGACAATTTTTTTGTCCTTGCCCCAATATCTTGCTTCAAATGCGGCGCCGGTGCCACCGAGGCCCGCACCTACAACCAGGATGTCGATATCGTCTTCGATAATAGTTTTGTAGCCCATTAGTAGTACACCCCTTCTTTCAATTTCAGGCCATTTGACTCAAGCGTGTGTAAGCCACCCTCATCCAGGCGGATATACTTAGGCTCGTTAAACAACAGCTCACTGTCACGCATTTCGCTACTTGGTGCGGCTTCATTCGCAAGCTGAGGAATGGCTGTGCCCCAGGGCTTGGTCGTGATAGGTGCTAACAGCTCCATGTCTTTTTTTCCGTTGCGGAACTTGATGCGCCACGCAATCGTGCCTTTTTCTTCATCACGGAGCACTCGAACACTGTGTCCAAGTGGCGCAAAGTCAGCATAGCCACGTACGTCAATTGCCTGATGTGGGCAGGCTTTTACACAGGAGTAACATTCCCAGCACATATTAGGTTCAATGTTGTAAGCACGACGAAGCGTTTTATCGATGTGCATAATGTCAGATGGACAGATATCAACGCACTCGCCACAACCATCACAACGAGTCATATATACAAAAGTTGGCATAAGATATTCTCTCTATTCCTGAATAACGGTAATTAGATTGATGTTAGTAGTGGTTTGGTGACTCACGCTTGATACCACGCCCCATGTAAGCTGGTTTCTTGCCCAAATATTCCGGTATATCCGGGAATTTCGCTTGTACTGCAGGATCTGTCAGATCGTAATCAGCGGGTAGATTCTCTCTTGAACCATCGGCCCTGGTTACACGTTTTTGAAAAGCGGCGGCAGGTTTAAAGAACATATGGGCGAACTTCGACCACAGCACGCTGCCAAAAAGCGTTGTGCTTGAAATGATGAACAACACGAAGAAAAGGGTTGACCAACCGGAAATGCCCTGCGACTGAGTGAAGGACCAGATTAATCCGAACGTCGCGGTAGCGAGCAGCGAGACAATAAATAAATCCGCACGTTCCAGGCGATACCAGGGAAGGCCTTCTGCAGACACATCAACTCGAATAAAGAACCAGAACCAGTAACCGCCGACGGCCAGCATTAGCGCACCGATATGCCAGAGTTGTGGCAGGATCGCAGGTGTAGCTGCGTCTGGTGTTGCATAGCCAAAAATCAGAATGGCGGTAGTCACGACGAATATAATGAAGCCATACATGGTCAAAAGGTGGGAAAGTCTGCGTTTTACATTGCAGAACTCACCAGATGTTAACACTTCATTAACCAGCACCTTAGCAGCAATTGCTGCCTTTTCACCCGTGCCAACAGACCGTTTCGCGCTCTTTTTTGCTTTTTTCGCATTCTCGAAAAAGTACTGAGCACTTTTCTTATGGATCATATCAAGTACAGTCCCGCCTATGACCATCAGGACCATCAAAATTATATAGGCCTGCATTACCATGGCTGGTATAGACGCCGAAAGCTCGGAAAAGGGATTGCTCGTGAACATTAAATTATCCTCAGATTTGTTATCTCGAAACTGTTACCCGATTGTTGCGGACCAAGCTACCCACGGTATGCCCACCCCACTCCACGCTCTGACCAGACGCCCGCATGAGGCAGTCCCAATGAAGAGGCATGGACGGTTAAGGATATCACATGCTGGTAATTTCCTGTTGCTGGCGGACATAAAAAATTATAACCCGAAACCGCCAACGTAATACTGGCGCCAAAATACCCAATGCAAATCTAAATTAGCACTGCAAAAAATGGGGTAATACCCTCGCCACCTCTGGCTTGAGGTAGTTTGTATATTTTACTGCTGCAATTTCTCCACCCCAATAACCGCTGTATGCCTGGATATCGATATTTTGCCACCAGTAAGGATTATCTGCGATGAACGCGCCGAGCAGTTGCTTCGGTTTCAGTTTCTCAGACCAGGCTTCTACCCAGCGCTCCAGCAGCTTGCGGGTTCGGACAAGGCGGCGTCCCCGTTTTCCGCCTCTATCACGGATGAAGTCAGCGGCCTTGAGACCCTTGAGTACCCAGGCTACCGTGCCTACCGCGACACCTGCCTGCCCGGCTATCTTACGATAGGGCGCATTGACCGGCTCAGGGTGACAAAAAAGGCATAGATGACCATCAAGCCCTTGTGTTCAAATGTCCGCTTTGCGCCACCCCTCGTCTAATAATGTACAGCCGTATTACATGAATATTTTTGCCACCCCGACACAGAGCAAGTGGACTGCTTGCTTTCTTTTCGCACCGGGCCTGGAAACGAAAAAAGCCCAAGTGATTGACTCACTTGAGCTTTTAATATTGGTAGCGGGGGCAGGATTTGAACCTACGACCTTCGGGTTATGAGCCCGACGAGCTACCAGACTGCTCCACCCCGCATCAGGAGGGCGCATTCTAATGAGTTATTGACCATCCTGCAAGGACTTACGCGGGATTGCGGCACGTTTTTTCTCACGTTCGATCAGGTGCCTCAGTTCGTGGCGATAAACGAAGCCCGGCAGGGCAAAAACCAGGAACAGACAGAAGGTTATGGCATAGAATTCCCAGTCCTGCGTGTGGATTTCACCCATGCTCTTTTGCTCCAGCCCTATGGCCAGTCCGCCCACTACGAAATACAGCAGAAGCCATTCGGCAAGGCGCACCCAGGGCGATTTATCGCCGGAGGGCGTCCAGACGAACAGGATGCGATTGCTGATCCACGGCAGGTTGGCCGCGATCACAGCAAGCACGAGCAACAGGGTGATCGCGAACTGGCTGGTCATAGGTTCTCAGGCGGGTATCAGGGAATAACCTGGCTGCAAAGCGTCATCAGGCTACCCGGAAACAGGCCGAGCAGCAAGATGATCACGCCGTTGGCACTGAGACCGAAGCGCAGATCAAAATCCTGTGCCAGCGGCAGGTTGTCAACCGGATCGTCAAAATACATGATCTTGATGAGGCGAATATAGTAATACGCGCCGATCACCGAGAAAAATACCGCCACACCTGCCAGCCAGATCATGTCGAGGTCGATCACCGCCTGCAGGACAGACAGCTTGGCGTAGAAGCCCACCGTCGGTGGCACACCGGCCATGGAGAACATCAGGATCAGCATCACCAGGGCAAACCAGGGGTTGCGCTGGTTCAATCCCTTGAAGTCATCGACTTCGTCAGCCTCAAAACCGGCACGACTGAGCAGGATGATCATGCCGAAGGCCCCGGCTGCCATCAGCGCATAGGTGATGATGTAAAACATGGCCGCCGAGTAACCTGCCGGGGTACCCGCCAGAATACCCAGCAACAGGAACCCCACATGGGAAATGGTCGAATAGGCCAGCATGCGCTTGAGATTGGTCTGCGCGATGGCGACCACGTTACCGATCGCCAGTGACAACACCGCCAGTACCACCAGCATGCCCTGCCATTCGGCGTGCAGGGAACCAACCGACTCGGCGAGCAGGCGCATGATCATGGCAAACGCAGCAATCTTGGGCGCGCTGCCGATATACAGTGTTACCGGTGTCGGCGCGCCCTGGTACACATCCGGCACCCACATATGGAACGGCACGGCACCCAGCTTGAACGCCAGTCCAACGACAATAAACACCGTCGCAAACACCAGCGGCACTGTACTCTCCTGCCGACCGAGCGTATCCGCGATCAGACCGATATCCAGGCTTCCGGTCAAACCGTACAGAATGGACATACCATAGAGCAACATGCCAGACGCCAGTGCGCCCAGCACGAAATATTTCATGGCGGCTTCGGAACAGGGATAGGAGTCGCGGTTGAACGCTACCATTGCATAGAGCGACAGCGACAACAGTTCCAGACCGAGGTAAATCGTGAGCAGGCTGTGTGCCGACACCATCACCATCATGCCGAGCATGCCGAACAGCCCAAGCACGTAGTACTCACCCTTGAACAGGCCACGCTCGCGCAGGTAGTGACGTGAATACAGGAACGCCAGACCGGTCACCAGGTAGATAAATACCTTGAGCACCGTGCCCATGGGATCGGAAATATAGGTGCCGAAGAACAGTAACTGTTTTTCATCCACGCCGACAGACAGGGTAATCACTGCTGCAAACACCAGCGTCAACTGGGTGAGCCAGTAGCTGATATTGCGCTCGCTGTCGTTCAGAAACAGGTCCAGCACCAGAATAATGCAAGCCATTGACAGCACGAAGATCTCGGGCAGTATCAACACAAATTCACTGGCGGGTATGATCATGCCGGTTCCTATAGCTTCGATATCGCGATATGCGCGACGAGGTTCTCAATACTGACTTCCATGACCTCGACCAGCGGGGCGGGCCATAATCCGAAGAACAGCACCATCACCGCCAGGCTGCCGAGTATCAGCGCCTCGCGGCCATTGATATCTTTCAGGGCCGCCACCTTGTCGTTGGCCACTTCACCAAACATAACCCGTTTCATCATCCACAACGTATAGGCCGCGCCCAGTACCAGGGTGGTCGCCGCCAGGAATGCAATCCAGAAGCTGGCCTTGAAACTGGCCAGGATCACCATGAATTCACCAACGAAGCCGGAGGTGCCCGGTAACCCGGCGTTGGCCATGGAGAACAGCATCATGAACGCCGCAAACACCGGCATGGTATTCGCCACCCCGCCATAATCGGCAATTTCACGGCTGTGCATACGGTCGTACAGTACACCAACACACAGGAACATGGCCGCCGAGATGAAACCGTGCGACACCATCTGCACCATGCCGCCTTCTATCGCCATGATCGACCCCTGGCTGCTGCCGGCGTTATTGTCCATGATGGTGAAAATCAGGAAGAAACCCAGTGTCGCGAAACCCATGTGCGCAATCGATGAATAGGCAATCAGCTTCTTCATGTCCTGCTGCACCAGCGCGACAAAGCCGATATACACCACCGCCACCAGTGACATGAGAATAATCAGCCAGTCGAGGTGATTACTCGCATCCGGCGTAATCGGCAAACTGAACCGCAGGAAGCCGTAACCGCCGATCTTCAGCATGATAGCCGCCAGGATCACCGAACCACCGGTAGGCGCCTCGACGTGCGCATCGGGCAACCAGGTATGTACCGGCCACATCGGCACCTTGACGGCAAACGCCAGCAGGAAGGCGAAGAAAATCAGGATCTGCTCGGTCAGGCCCAGCTTCAGGATATGGAAATCCAGGATTTCAAAACTGCCCGACTGCGTATACATGTAGATCAACGCCACCAGCATGAATACCGAACCCAGGAAGGTGTACAGGAAGAACTTGATGGTCGCGTACACCCGGCGCGGGCCACCCCAGATGCCGATGATCAGGAACATCGGGATCAGCATACCTTCCCAGAACACGTAGAACAGCATGGCGTCGAGCGCGGCGAATACGCCGTTCATCAGCCCTTCCATGATCAGGAACGCGGCCAGGTACTGGGCCGGTTTCTTCTTGATGACCTGCCAGCCCGCCAGCACCACCAGCACCGTAGTAAACGTGGTGAGAATAATCAGTGGCATGGATATACCGTCCACACCGAGGTGATACCAGATATTGAAGGTCTCCACCCAGGAGATGCGTTCCTCGAACTGCATGGCGGCTGTATTTACGTCAAAACCGGTATACAGCAACAGGCTCAACAGGAACGTCAGTAGCGCGAATGAAAGCGCAATCGGTCGCGGGTTCAGGCATTCGCATTCGCTGGCAGCGAGCACCACCAGGCCACCGAGGATCGGCAGCCAGACTACGATACTGAGCAGGGGTAACTCACTCATCCATCTTTCCTTTCACAGGCGGGTTTCCGCCAGACCTAACCATTGGGTACAAAACCGATGGTCCACCACAGCAACAGCAGCAGACCGATAATCATGCTGAACGCATAGTGGTAGAGATAACCGGACTGGATGTGGCGCACGACGCCGGACAACCATCCCACGACTTTGGCGCTGCCATTGACCAGCAGGCCATCGATAATCAGTACGTCGCCCAGCTTCCACAGCGTCCAGCCCGTACCACGTGCACCGCCGGCAAATACAATTTCGTTAAAACGGTCGAAGCCGTATTTGTTTTCCAGTATGCGGTACACAGGGAACAAGGCTTTCTTCGTCTTGTCCGCAATCTCCGGGTGCTTGATATAGACAAACCAGGCGGTAAACAGACCACTGATCGCCAACCAGAATGCCGGGCCTTGCAGGCCGTGGACAATGAACGCGGCAGCACCATGGAACTCTTCCGACAGGTGCCCTATCACATCGTGCGCCTGGCTCACATAAATGGCATCGCCGAAGAAATCCCCGAATACCACCGGGTCGATCCAGTAACCGGCCACCACGGAAGGGATTGCCAGCAGGATCAGCGGCATGGTTATCACCGATGGAGGTTCATGCAGGTGCTGGCGGGTGTGGTTGTCAAAACGTTCCTGCGTATGGAAGGTCAGGAAGAACAAACGGAACGTATACAGCGCGGTGATAAACACCCCGGACAGCACCGCCACGTAGGCAAAGTCAGAGCCCGCGATGTGCGAGGCGTGCACTGCCTCGATAATCGTATCCTTGGAGAAGAAGCCCGCCAGTCCCGGGAAACCGATCAGAGCCAGCGAACCAATCAACGAGGTCCAGTAGGTGATTGGCAGGTATTTCTTCAGCCCGCCCATCTTGCGGATGTCCTGTTCATGGTGCATGGCAACAATCACCGAACCGGCCGCGAGGAACAGCAAGGCTTTAAAGAACGCATGTGTCATCAGGTGGAAAATACCGGCCGCGTAGGCCGACACACCCAATGCCACGGTCATGTAACCCAGTTGAGAGAGCGTTGAATACGCGATAACACGTTTAATATCGTTCTGTACCAGGCCCAGCAGGCCCATAAACAGGGCCGTAATCGCGCCGATCACGAGTACAAAACTCAAGGCGGTTTCTGACAGTTCAAACAATGGCGACATGCGCGCCACCATAAAGATGCCGGCGGTTACCATGGTTGCGGCATGAATCAATGCAGAGATCGGTGTCGGGCCTTCCATGGAATCCGGCAACCACACGTGCAACGGCACCTGCGCGGACTTGCCCATGGCGCCAATGAACAGCAGGATGCAGATTACCGTCAGCGCCGACCAGGGTACGCCCTCGAAAATCTCGATTTGCGCGTCCACCATCCCCGGCGCGGCGGCAAACACCTCGGCATAGTCCAGCGTGTTGAAGTACATGGCGATAGCGGCAATGCCCAGCAGGAAGCCAAAGTCACCCACGCGGTTGACCAGGAAAGCCTTCAGGTTGGCATAGATTGCCGTGGGCCGCTTGTACCAGAAGCCGATCAACAGGTAAGACACCAGGCCCACCGCTTCCCAGCCGAAGAACAGCTGCAGGAAGTTGTTGGACATGACCAGCATCAACATGGAGAAGGTAAACAGTGCGATGTAACTGAAGAAGCGCTGGTAACCCGGGTCATCGTGCATGTAGCCGACGGTATAGATGTGCACCATCAGGGAGACAAATGTGACGACCAGCAGCATCAACGTGGTCAGGCGGTCAACCAGGAAACCGACCTCCAGGCGCATACCGTCGGTCACCATCCAGGTGTAGACCGTGCCGTTAAATGTTTCACCCCCGTCGATAACAATGTGCTTGAACACAAAAACCGACAACACAAATGAAGTCGCCACGCCAATGATCGTGACCCAGTGTGCGCCACTGCGTCCGATTACCCTGCCAAACAGCCCGGCCAGCAGGGAACCGGTCAGTGGCGCAAGAACAATGGCGAGATAAATCGTCTCCACGGCAGTTATCCTTTCATGCTGTCGAGATCGTCGACATTGATCGTCTGGCGGTTACGGAACAGCACCACCAGTATCGCCAGGCCAATCGCAGCCTCGGCAGCGGCGACGGTCAGGATAAAGAACACGAACACCTGTCCGGCGGTATCGCCAAGGAAGTGCGAGAAAGCAATAAAGTTGGTATTCACTGCCAACAACATCAGTTCAATGCACATCAGCAACAGGATGACATTTTTACGATTGATGAAAATACCGGCCACGCTCAGGCCGAACAACACCGCACCCAGGATCAGAAAGTCGGAAAGCACCATAAGTTATGTCTCTGAACGGAACTGAAAATCAGTCCCTGCTCTCTGCCTCCATTTTGATGACACGTACCCGGTCCTGGCTGCGTACCTTTACCTGCCTGGACGGATCCTGCCGCTTCGATGCCTTGCGCTTGCGCAACGTCAGGACAATGGCCGCGATAATCGCCACCAGCAGAATGACCGAGGCAATCTCGAACGGGTACACATAATGGGTATAGAGCACATTACCGATCTCGCGGGTATTGCTGTAGTCCGCTGTATGCGGCGGTGGCATCGGCATGTTTTCGGCATTGAATGCCTTGCTCTTCATCACCAGCCACAGCTCCAGAATCATCAGGCCAGCCACCGTTATTCCGACAGGCAGGTTACGGGTGAAGCCTTCCTTCACCTCGGCCACGTTGATATCCAGCATCATCACCACGAACAGGAACAGCACCATAACGGCGCCGACATAGACCAGCACCAGGGCAATGGCGAGGAACTCGGCCTCCAGCAGCAACCACAGACCGGCGCAGGTGAAAAACGCCAGCACCAGGTGCAGCGCTGCATGTACCGGGTTACGCACGGTGATCACGCGCGTGGCGGCGAACACCAGGATGGTGGCAAGTACATAAAAAACGATGCGTTCAAATTCCATCAGCGGTATACCGCGTCGGCTGCGCGGTCCTCGGCAATCTGCTGCTCGTACTTGTCACCCATGGCCAGCAGTTTGTCCTTGGTCATGATGTTTTCACCCCGGTTCTCGAAGTGATACTCGTACACGCGTGTTTCAACAATGGAATCGACCGGGCAGGACTCCTCACAGAAGCCGCAGAAAATACATTTAAACAGGTCAATGTCATAGCGTGTTGTACGGCGCGTCCCGTCGTTTTCACGCGGCCCGGCTTCGATGGTAATCGCCAGCGCCGGACAGACCGCTTCACACAGTTTGCAGGCAATGCAACGTTCCTCGCCGTTCGGGTAGCGACGCAACGCGTGCAGTCCACGAAACCGGTGCGACTGCGGCGTCTTTTCTTCCGGGTACTGCACGGTGATTTTTTTCGCGAACAGGTTTTTGCCGGTCAGCTGCATGCCCTTGAGCAACTCCCAGAGCAGGAAGCTTTTTACATAGTGTTTCAAGGCTAACATCGCATCGCCCTCAATCGAACCACGGGCCAAGGTCGGCAACAACCGCAGCGCCTTCCAGGACCAGCCAGAAAATGGTGATCGGAATAAACACCTTCCAGCCCAGCCGCATGATCTGGTCATAGCGGTAACGCGGGAAAGTCGCGCGGAACCAGAGGAAGAAGAACAGGAACAGTGCCGCTTTCGCAATCAACCAGATCAGACCGGGCACCCACTGGAACATCGGCTCCAGCAGCGGTATACCTTCAAACGGCGACAACCAGCCGCCCATGAACATCAATGCTGCCAGTGTCGCAATCAGAATCATGTTGGCGTATTCCGCCAGGAAGAACACCGCGAAGGCCATACCGGAATATTCAACGTGGAAACCCGCAACGATTTCCGACTCGCCTTCGGCCACGTCGAACGGTGCACGGTTGGTCTCGGCCACACCGGATACAAAATAGACAATAAACAGCGGGAACAGTGGCAACCAGAACCAGTGCAGCAAACTGCCCTTTTGTGCCATGACGATATCACCAAGATTGATACTGCCTGCCGCAAGCAGCACACCAACCAGTGCAAACCCCATGGCAATTTCATAGGACACAATCTGCGCCGCACTACGCATGGTACTCAGGAAAGCGTACTTGGAGTTGGACGCCCAGCCCGCAATAATAATGCCGTAAACACCTACCGAGGTCAGCGCCAGGATATACAACAGGCTGGCATCCACATCGGCCAGCACCAGTTCCTCGCCGAACGGTATAACCGCCCAGGCCGCCAGCGCCGGGGCAATCACCAGGGTGGGTGCAATGACAAACAGGTAGTTGTTGGATTTTGCCGGGATGATGATTTCTTTCATCATCAATTTCAGCGCATCGGCAATCGGCTGCAACCAGCCACGCGGACCGACCCGGTTGGGGCCGATACGTAATTGCATATAACCGATAATCTTGCGTTCGGCGTAGGTCAGGTACGCAACGCACAGCATCAGCGGAATGACAATAATCAGGATCTTGATCAGAATCCAGCCGCCGGTGATGATCCAGTCGATGAGTGTGCTTTCTTCCATCGCCCCGCCCTATGCCTTCTTTACCTGAAGCGTGCCGGAGGGCGCGCCCAGTACCCGTGTTGCCTCGATTGCCTGCGGTACAACAGCCGCACCCTTTGCCACACGCGCATCGACAACCACTTCGAGCGTGACGCTGTTGCCTGCCTGTGTCACCGTGGCACGATCACCGTCGGCCAATGACAGGGGGGCCGCATCGTCGGGATTCAGGCGTAACAGGGCGACCTGTCCATCAGGCGTCAGTTGCAGGGACCCGGCCCGGCGCACAATATTGTCTACGGCATACATGGGCAGGCTGCCAATGCGTTCCAGCCCGGAATCCGGCGAGGGTGGTGTTGCTGCATCACCGCACGCGTTGTTGTCGGGTTTTACCTCACCCAGCTGCTCACTGAGTGCGTCGCGCACCTGCTCGGAAGACACCTGGTCGAAGCCATCGAGATCCAGCAGATTGCCCAGCACGCGCAGGATCTTCCAGCCAGGGCGTGTATCGCCAGGCGCACGCGAGGCAGCGGCAAAACTCTGCCAGCGCCCTTCAACATTGACGAACGTACCGGAGGTTTCCGCAAACACCGCAGACGGTAACAGCACGTCGGCGTAGTCGCGCATGGTATCGGTGACACAGGGTGTCAACGCTACCACAAAGTCGGCCTGTTGCATGGCAGCCAGTGCCTGCGCACCGTTGGCGCAGTCGAATTCCGGCTCTATATTGAGTAACAGATAATTCTTGCGTGGCCGTGCAATCATCTGCGCAGCATCCAGCCCGCTGGTTTCGCGGACTGCGCCACCGGCACTGCGATGCGGCAGCACACCGGCCAGACAGGCACCGGCACTGTTGGCGCCATCGGACACAAAGCCAACCCTTGCACCACTCAACTCGCCAATCAGCACGGCAATCGCGCGCAAGGTGGAGAAGGCCGGGTGCATGGCCGCATCAAGGCCCAGCAGCAGGGTAGCTTTTTCTGCGTCCACCAGCGCATCTGCCATGGCCTGCTCTGTGTCATTCGGCAGAGTCTGTTCAATAACCGACTGCAGGGCTTCCGGCGCGCGCGCCTTTCTGCTCTGCAACAGTGCGGCCGCGACACCCGCCAGTGACTGCACCAGCTGCGACGGCGCCACAATCGACTGATGCGCCAGCGTGTAGGTCAGCGGGTAATCGACCGGGTTGATCATCATCACACTGGCGCCGGCTTTCGCGGCCTTGCGGATACGATGGCCGATGATCGGTTGATCCTTGCGCGGGTTACCGCCCACCACCAGGATGGCATTGGCCTGTTCCAGTTCCTCAATCGTCTGCCCCAGGAACGGGAACAACGGCTGTTGCGCCTGACCGGTGAAGTCTGTCTGGCGCAGGCGATGATCGATATTGGATACGCCCAGGCCTTCTGCCAGCTGGTTGAACAGGCTCAACTCTTCCAGCGTTGCGTCTGGCGACGCCAGCATGCCGAGTTGATCGGCACCCTGTTCTTTCACCCGTTCAGTAAGTGCCTGCGCGACAATATGCAGTGCCTCTTCCCATTCAACCTCCTGCCAACCCCCGGCACGTTTCACCATTGGCGTTGTCAGGCGGTCGTCACTGTTGACGCCCTGGCAGGCAAAGCGATCACGGTCTGTGGCCCAGACTTCATTGATCGCTTCATTCTCGCGCGGTACGGCCCGCATCAGCTTGCCACGGCGGGTATGCAGATAAATGTTGGAACCCACGCAGTCATGCGCGGCAATCGAAGCTGTTTGTTCCAGTTCCCAGGCACGGGCACTGAAACGGTACGGGCGGGATGTCAGCGCACCCACCGGGCAGACATCGATGATGTTACCGGACAGCTCCGATTCAAGATTGTGCTGGATACAGGTGCCGATCTCGACGTTCTCGCCACGGCCCATGCCACCCATTTCCTTGAAACCGGCGACGTGTTCCAGGAAACGCACGCAACGGGTGCAATGAATGCAACGCGTCATGTCCGAAGCGATCAGTGGACCAAAGTTTTTCTCCGGCACCACACGTTTCTTTTCCGTAAAGCGCGACACGCCACGACCATATTCCAGTGCGACATCCTGTAACTCACACTCACCGCCCTGGTCGCAGATGGGACAGTCCAGCGGATGGTTGATGAGCAGGAATTCCATCACCGCGCGTTGTGCCTTGCGCGCATAATCGGACTGTGTCCAGACTTTCATACCGTCGGCAACAGGCGTTGCGCAGGCCGGCAGAGGCTTGGGCGCCATGCGGCCACCCATCTCCACCTGCACCATACACATGCGGCAGTTGGCGGCGACAGGCAGTTTCTTGTGGTAACAGAAGCGCGGCACACTGATGTCGTTATCATCAGTGACCTCGATAATCATTGCGCCCTTGCGCGCCTTGTACTCGACATCGTCAATGACGACATTGAGCATGTCATCGACCACAGTCTCGGGCCTGGCGCTCATGCGGCCGCCCCTTTTTCACCATCGGCACGGTGACTGCTGGTGCCCGGCATGCAGTTCCTGTGCTGGATGTGGTATTCGAATTCATGACGGAAGTGCCTGAGGAAACTCTGCACCGGCCAGGCGGCGGCATCGCCGAAGGCGCAGATGGTGTGCCCCTCAATCTGGCCTGCCGCACTTTCCAGCAGGTCGAGGTCTTCCATCGTGCCCTTACCTTCCTCGATACGCTTGATGACACGGTACATCCAGCCGCAACCTTCACGGCACGGTGTGCACTGACCGCAGGACTCGGCGTAATAGAAGCGCGAAATGCGCATCAGCGCCTTGACCATACAGGTGCTGTCGTCCATCACGATCATGCCGGCAGAACCGAGTGCGGAACCGGCCTTTGACAGCGAGTCATAATCGAGTTTTACATCCATAATGAGGTCGGCCGGCATCACTGGCATGGAACAGCCACCGGGAATCACCGCCTTGAGCTTGTGTCCGTCACGGACACCACCGGCCAGTTCGAGCAGTTCGGTAAAGGGTGTGCCAAGTGGAATTTCAAAATTACCCGGGTTGTTGACGTGGCCGGACACGCACCAGATTTTTTCGCCACCGTTGTTGGGCTGACCAAGGTTCAGGAACCATTCACCGCCATTGCGCAGGATGGCAGGTACGGATGCCAGGCTTTCGGTATTATTGATCGTGGTCGGCTTGCCGTACAGGCCGAAGTTGGCCGGGAACGGTGGCTTGTAACGCGGCTGGCCTTTCTTGCCTTCCAGCGAGTTCAGCAGCGCGGTTTCCTCACCGCAGATATAGGCGCCTGCACCAAGGTGCGAATACAGGTTAAAGTCGATCCCGGAACCCATCAGGTCTTCACCGAGATAGCCGGCTTCACAGGCTTCTTTCAAGGCTTGCTCGAAACGTTCGAACGGCTCGTGGTGAAACTCGCCGCGCATGTAGTTGTAACCGATGGTTGCACCCATCGAATAGCCGGCAATCGCCATGCCTTCGATCAGCGCATGCGGGTTGTAGCGGAGAATATCGCGATCCTTGCAAGTGCCAGGCTCGGACTCATCCGAGTTGCATACAATGTATTTCTGCACCGGCGCATTGCGCGGCATAAAACTCCACTTCAGCCCGGTCGGGAAACCGGCGCCGCCACGGCCACGCAGCGCTGAACTCTTGACGATCTCGATCACGTCTTCCGGCGGCGTTTTTTCCTGCAGGATTTTTTTCCACGCCTGGTAACCGCCGACCTTGAGATAGTTCTCAAGCGTCCAGGGCTCGTCGAATTGCAGCGTAGTGAAGCAGACCTGGTTCGTCATTTCCTACTCCAGTCCGTCCAGAATCTGATCGACTTTTTCAATCGTCAGCTTCTCGTAATAGTGGCCGTTGACCGTCATCATCGGCGCGCCGACACAGGCGGCAAGGCACTCTTCCTCGTTCTTGAGGAAAATGCGTCCATCGGGCGTACTCTCGCCCAGCTTGATACCGAGTTTCTTTTCCACGTGCGCGACCAGTTCATCCGCACCGCACAACATGCAGGAGATGTTGTTACAAAATGCCACGGTATTACGGCCAACCGGTCTGGTTTCGATCATTGAGTAGAAACTGGCAACTTCATAGACTGACACCGGCGGCATATCCAGGTACTTTGCCACGGCATCCATCTGCGCCACGCTCACCCAGTGATTCTCGTGCTGCACGGCGTGCAACGCAGCCAGCACGGCTGACTTTTTCTGGTCCGGCGGATACTTGGTCAGCCAGCGGTCGATCTCGGCCCTGACCTTGTCCGGCAGCTCGTAAGGTGTGTTGTTATCCTGTACTGCACTCATTACCTGTCAACCTCACCAAACACAATATCCTGGGTGCCGATAATCGCCACCACGTCGGCCAGCATATGGCCCTGCGACATTTCATCCAATGCAGACAGGTGCGCAAAACCCGGCGCACGAATCTTCACCCGATACGGTTTATTGGCACCGTCGGAGACCATGTAGATGCCAAACTCGCCTTTTGGGTGCTCGACGGCCGCATAGGCTTCGCCTGCCGGCAGACAATAGCCTTCCGTAAACAATTTGAAATGGTGTATCAAGGCTTCCATGTCCTGCTTCATTTCCTCGCGGGACGGTGGCGCCACCTTGTAGTCGCCGATCATCACCGGGCCTTCATTGTTACGCAGCCAGTCGATGCACTGTTTGATAATGCGGTTGGACTGGCGCATCTCTTCGATACGCACCAGGTAACGGTCGTAACAGTCGCCATTGACGCCCACGGGGATATCGAAATCGATGCGATCATAGACACCATAGGGCTGCTTCTTGCGCAGGTCCCAGGCAACCCCCGAGCCGCGCAGCATGGGGCCGGTCATACCCAGTTGCAGGGCGCGTTCCGGCGTCACGATACCGATGTCCACGGTACGCTGCTTCCAGATACGGTTGTCAGTCAGCAGGGTTTCGTATTCATCGACACAGGCCGGGAAACGTTCGGTAAAGTCCTCGATGAAATCCAGCATGGACCCCTGGCGATTACGGTTCATGCGTTCAATGTCAGCCTTGCCGTGCCATTTCGATTCGCGGTACTGCGGCATACGGTCGGGCAGATCCCGGTAGACACCCCCCGGACGGTAATAGGTCGCGTGCAGGCGGGCGCCGGAAACGGCTTCGTAGCAATCCATCAGGTCTTCGCGTTCACGGAAGGTGTAGAGGAATACTGTCATGGCACCGATATCGAGGCCGTGCGCACCCAGCCACAGCAGGTGATTGAGGATACGCGTGATCTCGTCGAACATAACACGGATGTACTCGGCACGTTCCGGCACTTCGATACCCAGCAGTTTCTCGATAGACATGACGTAGGCGTGCTCGTTGCACATCATCGACACGTAATCGAGCCGGTCCATGTAACCGATGCTCTGGTTATACGGCTTGCTCTCGGCCAGCTTCTCGGTAGCGCGGTGCAGCAAACCAATATGCGGGTCGGCACGTTGCACGGTCTCGCCGTCCAGCTCCAGCACCAGGCGCAACACACCGTGCGCAGCGGGATGCTGCGGCCCGAAGTTCAGCGTGTAGTTCTTGATTTCAGGCATCGTTTTCGCCTTCGCCGCCACTGTCATCCGTCGTGCCCGGCGTCACCGGCTCCCGCTCATCACCACGAATAACCCTGGGCACCAGAACTCGTGGCTCGATACTGACCGGCTGGTAGATAACACGCTGCTTCTCGGGGTCGTAGCGCACTTCAACATTGCCGCTCAACGGGAAGTCCTTGCGGAACGGGTGGCCGATAAAGCCATAGTCGGTCAAAATGCGGCGCAGATCGGGATGCCCTTCAAACAGAATCCCGAACAGGTCGAACGCCTCGCGCTCGAACCAGTTGGCGCCGTTCCAGAGTTCAACGACCGAGGGAATGACTGGCAGCTGGTTCTCCGGTGCAAATACCCGGATACGCAACCGGTGGTTATGAGTGACAGACAGCAGGTGGTATACCGCAGCAAAGCGCCGGTCTTGTTGCGGCGTCTCCACTGAAAGATCTTCCTCCAACCCCGGTAACCAGCCTGCTGTCTTTGGATCCACACCCCGGCTGAAGCCGGTGCTGGTGGTTTCCTCCGTCGCCCATTCGTCTACGCCGTAATCCAGGTAATCGACGCCACATACATCGATCATCTGTTCAAACCTGAACGCCTGTTCATCGCGCAATGCGCGGCAGGTGTCGATCAGGTCTTGCGGCGCTATTTCAATTGTGACTTCATTCAGCAACAGCACCGCATCGCGCAAGGTGTCGCCAAAGCGTTCCTGTAACTGTTGAAGAAGTTCCTTTGCCTGCATGTCCTGTCTCTTCAGCGCGCGATGGTGTTGGTGCGGCGGATCTTGTTCTGTAACTGCAAAATACCGTACAGCAGCGCTTCAGCCGTGGGTGGACAGCCCGGCACATAAATATCGACCGGCACGATACGGTCGCAACCGCGCACGACCGAATAGGAATAGTGGTAGTAACCACCACCGTTAGCGCAGGAGCCCATGGAAATCACCCAGCGTGGTTCGGACATCTGGTCGTAAACCTTGCGCAGCGCCGGCGCCATTTTGTTACACAGGGTGCCGGCCACAATCATCACCTCGGACTGGCGCGGGCTGGGACGGAACACGATACCAAAGCGGTCGAGATCGTAACGCGAGGCACCGGCCTGCATCATTTCCACGGCGCAGCAGGCCAGACCGAAGGTCATCGGCCACATGGAGCCGGTACGCGCCCAGTTAATCAGCTTGTCGGCGGACGTGGTGACGAAGCCTTCTTCCAGCAGACCTTCAATACCCATTACCCGACCCACCTCTCAGTCAGCTTATCGCCAGGACAACCCGCATCGGGCGTCACTCGCTGTACCCCGGGGCACCCTCTCTTCATTCCCACTCCAGCGCCCCCTTCTTCCACTCGTAAATAAACCCGATCACGAGGATACCGAGGAAAATCATCATGGCGACATAACCAAACCAGCCGATGTCATCGAGCACCACAGCCCAGGGGAAAAGAAAGGCGATTTCGAGATCGAAGATAATAAAAAGGATGGCGACGAGGTAGTAACGCACATCGAAGCGCATGCGGGTGTCTTCGAAGGCCTCGAAGCCACACTCGTAGGGGGAGGTCTTCTCGCTGTCGGGCTTGCGCGTGCCCAGCATGAAGCCCATCATGGTCATCACCAGTCCGACGCCTATGCCGATGGCAATAAAAATCAGGACCGGTAGGTAATTCTCCAGCATGCAATCCTCATTCAACGCTTCCGGCTTTCACCGGGTTATCTTCTTTATGTCACGTTTCCGTGAAGCGTCACGCAGTCTAGGCCAGTGCGTTTACAGGTGTCAAGCGATGCGGATGAAAGCTTTTTATGCCAAATCAAGTAGTTAATCTGAGTTTGTGGGCCTATAAAAAAAGCCCATGAAACAGGCGAAAAAAAGCGGATCATTGATCCGCCCTTTTCCCAGATGGTGCCGACGGCCGGAGTCGAACCGGCACGGCTTTCGCCACTACCCCCTCAAGATAGCGTGTCTACCAATTCCACCACGTCGGCTGAAAACACTTACTGCGGCGGCGTGTTATCGGTCGCTGCTCCGGGCGATTCGCCCGCCACTGCCGGCATATCATCGGCAGGCGGAAGATCCATGGCTGCATCGGCAGGCGCCGGCACTTCAATATCGGGCAGGTCCGACGGAGCCGCAGGCTTCTCAACCTTGACACGCCCGGTCACGCTGGCATCGATATCACGCACGTCCCTGACCAGTGGCGAGGACAACAATACGCTGTTGATGAAGAACACCGCAGCGAGCACGGCCGTGACGCGGGTAAAGAAAGACCCGCCGCCACCGGCGCCAAACACCGCCCCGGAGGAACCCGCGCCAAACGCCGCACCCATGTCTGCGCCCTTACCCTGCTGCAGGAGGACCAGCACAATAATGGTCAGCCCCAGCAGAACCTGAAGAATTAACAATGCTGTAAACATTCAACACACCCGGAGCACAAAGCTCCATAGTTAAGGGAATCTCCGAATATTACGTCATTCCGGCGAATGCCGGAATCCATAACTACCCGGCCTGCTGGATGCCGGCCTGCGCCGGCATGACGGTTTGATTCGGAATTTCCTGGAAAATTCAGGCCTTGCAGATGGCCAGAAAATCACCGGCATCCAGTGACGCGCCGCCGATCAGTCCACCGTCGATATCGTCCATGGCAAACAATTCTTCGGCATTGCTGCCCTTCACGCTGCCGCCATAGAGAATCTGTACCTTGTCCGCGACACCCGGGCTCAGACCGGCCAACTTGCCACGAATGAAGGCGTGGACATCCTGCGCCTGCCGGGGGCTCGCCGTTTTGCCCGTGCCGATCGCCCACACCGGCTCATAAGCGATAACCGCATCGCCAATCGCTTCGATACCTTCCAGTTCAATCACTGCATCCAGCTGACGGGCAACCACGTCTTCGGTAATGCCCTGCTCACGCTCTTCCAGTGTCTCACCGACACACAGAATCGGAATCAGTCCGAACTTGCGTGCTGCCGCAAACTTGCGTGCTGTAAACGCATCGTCCTCACCGTAAAGCGCGCGACGCTCGGAGTGACCGACAATGGCGTAGGTGCAGTTAAAATCTTTCAGCATCGGACCGGAGACTTCGCCGGTAAAGGCGCCGGACTCCTGGTCACTGATATCCTGACTGCCCACGGCAACCTTGCTGTCTGCCAGCAGATTGGACACCAGCGGGATGTAAACAAAGGGCGGACAGACCGCGATCTGCGTATTTCCGGTATCCCCGGCGCCGGCGGTAATGCCCGCAACCAGTTGTTTGATGCTTTCCAGCGAACCGTTAAGTTTCCAGTTCCCGGCGACCAGTGTGTGACGCATGCGTGTCTCCTGCAAGCCCTTGAAAATAGCGGCGTAGCGTAGCTGGATGGCCTGCAAAAATCAATCGATATCGGCATTCAGGACGGCATTATGGATTCCGGCCTGCGCGGAATGACGGGAGAAAACATTTGGAATATTTGGGGTCAGAGTAAAAACTTGAAAACTTGATGATTAACAATATAGAAGCACGAAGTAGTTTTTACTCTGACCCCAAATATCAGGGCTAACCCGAGGTACAGCGACTTTCGATAGGAATCACCAGGCTGTCGCCACTGCGACGGATCGATGCCAGTGGCTGTTTGCGCACCAGCAACCCACTCTGCCCCCTGTAGACGGTGTAATCATAGCCCGGTTCGATGGCCTGATAGACGGAACTGCCGAAAACCGTGTCCAGCGGCGACAGGCCGGCCAGCCAGCCTTCATTCAGCCCCACCGACTCGAACAGCGACGGTTCGGACAGCAACCAGGCAATGTGGGGGCTGGAATTTTCCTGCCCGATGTCTTTATAGCGGCCGCTCAGACGATCCAGCCGGTAGCGTGAATCAAGGCCAAGCAGGTTCGCCCATGGCTTCCACTTGATGAACTGTGCATCAATCCGCCATTCATCGCCATACAGCAGGAACGTCTGCGCGTCGCAGAAATCACCACTGCGCAGTTCAACGCGGTACGCCTGTGGCGCAACAAGCCGGAAAGAAAGCCTGGCGACCGGTGTTTCATCCGTCAACCGCGCATAGCTATGCAGGTTCAGGCCGAGCAAAACACCAATGGCGGCGAATACCGCCAGTGACAGCAGGGAAACACGGCGCAGCAGACGCATGCAGGGTCAGCCTGCCTTGCCAGCCGCTTCAACCGCCTGCCCGACCACGTCGGCAAGCCTCTGTGCCTGCGACAACACCAGCGCACCATCCTCGCCCTCGACCATTACCCGGATCAGCGGTTCGGTGCCTGACAGCCGCAGCAACACCCGCCCACGGCCATTGAGACAGGCCTCGGCTTCGCGCACGGCATCCTGGATCAGCGTATTGTCGATATCGATACGCCGCGCCAGCGGAACGTTGATCATGTGCTGCGGATACTTGTTCATGCCCTGTTTGAGTTCGTGCAGGCTTTTGCCGCTGTGTGACAGCGTTGCCAGTATCTGCAGGGCGGATACCATGCCGTCACCGGTCGAAGTACGGTCGAGGCAGATGATATGTCCCGACGATTCACCGCCCAGCACACCGCCATGCGATTCCAGCAATTCCATCACATAACGGTCGCCCACATTGGCGCGCATAAAAGCGATATTCCGGTCGCGGAAGGCATGCTCCAGGCCCAGGTTGGTCATCAATGTTCCGACCACCGGGCCGGATAACTGGTCAGCATCCTGCCGGGAGGTGGCAATGATATAGAGCAGTTCGTCACCATCGACAATCTCGCCCTTGTGATCGATCATAATAAGACGATCACCGTCACCATCGAGCGCAATACCCAGGTCAGCCTGCTGTCGCAGCACTTCCTCACTCAATGCCTCGGGATGGGTGGAGCCGCAACCGTCGTTGATATTCAGTCCGTCGGGCGAGACGCCAATGGCAATGACTTCAGCGCCAAGCTCATCCAGCACACTGGGCGCAATATGGTAAGTCGCACCATTGGCGCAATCGACAACGACCTTCATGCCTGCCAGTGAGCTGCGTGGCGGAATGGTGCTTTTGCAGAATTCGATATAACGACCGCAGGCATCGTCAACACGCTCCGCCTTGCCGAGCCGTTCCGACGGTACAGTAACCATCGGCTTGTCAATTTCTTCCTCAATGGCAGCTTCCACTTCATCCGGCAGCTTGGTGCCGTCGGCGGAGAAAAACTTGATGCCGTTGTCGTAGTGCGGGTTATGCGAAGCGCTGATCACAATACCGGCACAGGCGTGCAGGGTTCGTGTCAGGTAGGCGATACCCGGTGTCGGCATGGGACCCAGCAGGCGGATATCCAGACCGGCAGCAGACAGGCCGGCTTCCAGCGCAGATTCAAACATGTAACCGGAAATGCGCGTGTCCTTACCAATCACAACCCGCTTCGATGCGCCACACCCCAGCACGCGTCCCATCGCCCAACCCAGCTTGAGCATGAACTCGGCATTAATCGGGTGTTCCCCGACACGCCCGCGAATACCGTCGGTACCAAAATACTTTCTGCCCATACTTGAACTACCCCTTGCCTGATTCCTGTAACGCAATACACATCTGCAAGGCCTGCCAGGTCTCGGCAACATCGTGCGCCCGAACCAGGCTTGCCCCTCTTTCAACGGCCAGTACGGCCAGCGCCAGACTCGCGGGCAGGCGGTCTGTCACGTCCACATCCAGCAGTTTGCCGATCATCGACTTTCTCGACAGCCCCACCAGCACGGGATAGCCCGTGTCTGTCAGCGTCCCAAGCCCGGCCAGTAATGCCAGGTTCTGCGCCACGGTTTTACCAAAACCGAACCCCGGGTCCAGTATGATGCGCTCCCGAAGCATCCCGTCCTGCTCGCAAACTTCGGCGCGCCGAAGCAGGAAAGCGCACACCTCATCGACCACATTGTCATAGTCCGGGTCAGATTGCATGGTGCGTGGATCGCCCTGCATGTGCATCAGGCACACCGGCACATCGCACTCCACCGCCGCCTCAACCGCACCCTCTGCACGTAAGGCATTGACATCATTGATCATGCCCGCACCCGCCGCCACAGCGGCACGCATCACTTCCGGTTTCTGCGTATCGATAGACATCGGCACGCCAAGGCGCGGCTGGAGCATCTCGATAACCGGGATCACCCGCGCCAGCTCTTCCTGTAGCGGTACTTGCCCGGCGCCAGGCCGGGTGGATTCCCCGCCGATATCAATAATCGCCGCACCGGCGGCTTCCATGTCCAGCGCATGCTGCAGGGCTTTTTCAGGCGAAAAAAAATCACCCCCGTCGGAAAACGAATCGGGGGTGACATTGAGTACGCCCATCACCTGCGGGCGCGACAGATCCAGAAACTTGCCATTACAATCCATCTGCATGTCGCTTTGCCCTGAAACGCAGGGGATGCCCTGTCCAGACGATGGCCGCTAATGCTGACCGGCCGGGCCGCCAATCGGGCCGCTGCCATCGCTGGTTTTCTTGCCGCCCTCTTCTTCTGTCTTCGCGGCAGTGCCATTGCTGCGAGGCTGATCATCATCCCAGTCCTGCGGGGGACGTGGCGGCTTGCCGGTCATAATATCCTCTATCTGATCGGCATCGAGGGTTTCATACTTGATCAACGCTTCGGCCATCAGGTGCAGCTTGTCGATATTCTCGTTCAGCAGCTTCTCGGCACGCTCGTAGTTGCGATCGACAATGGCGCGAATCTCGGCGTCGATGGTATGCGCCGTCTCATCGGAGACATTCTTGTGCTGGGTAACGGAATGCCCCAGGAACACCTCACCTTCTTCCTCGCTGTAGGTCAACGGGCCGAGCCGTTCGGACAGGCCCCACTTGGTGACCATGTTACGCGCCAGTTCGGTCGCACGCTGAATGTCATTCGATGCGCCGGTCGTCACCATCTCCGGACCAAAAATCAGTTCCTCGGCAATACGCCCGCCGAACAGGCTGGAGATCTGACTTTCCAGCCGCTGTCTGGTGAAACTGTAACGGTCTTCCTCCGGCAGGAACATAGTGATACCCAGCGCCCGGCCGCGTGGAATGATACTGACCTTGTAGACCGGGTCGTGCGAAGGCACCAGTCGGCCGACGATCGCGTGCCCGGCCTCGTGGTAGGCGGTCAGCTTCTTCTCGTCCTCGCTCATCACCATGGACTTGCGCTCGGCGCCCATCATGATCTTGTCCTTGGCCTTTTCCAGGTCTTCCATATCGACCAGGCGCTTATTGGCCCGCGCGGCAAACAATGCTGCCTCGTTGACCAGGTTGGCAAGATCGGCACCGGAGAAGCCGGGCGTGCCGCGGGCAATAATGCTCGGCTTGACGTCATCCGCCGCCGGTATCTTGCGCAAATGCACCTTGAGAATCTGTTCACGGCCGCGTACATCCGGCAACGGCACCACCACCTGGCGGTCGAAACGACCGGGACGCAGCAAGGCGGGATCGAGCACGTCGGGACGGTTGGTGGCAGCAATAACAATAACGCCCTCATTGCCTTCAAAACCGTCCATCTCGACCAGCAACTGGTTAAGGGTCTGTTCACGTTCATCGTGACCACCGCCAAGACCGGCGCCACGGTGACGGCCCACGGCATCGATTTCATCAATAAAGATAATGCACGGCGCGTGCTTCTTGGCCTGTTCGAACATGTCGCGCACACGCGAGGCGCCGACACCCACGAACATCTCCACGAAGTCAGAACCGGAAATGGTGAAGAACGGCACTTTCGCCTCGCCGGCAATGGCACGTGCGAGCAAGGTTTTACCGGTGCCCGGTGCCCCTACCATCAATACACCGCGCGGAATCTTGCCACCCAGTTTCTGGAACTTGCCCGGGTCACGCAGGAATTCGACCAGTTCGGCCACTTCGTCCTTGGCTTCCTCGACACCGGCCACATCATTAAATGTAACCTTGATCTGGTCCTCGCCCAGCATGCGCGCGCGGCTCTTGCCAAACGACATGGCGCCACGACCACCGGCGCCACCCTGCATCTGGCGCATGAAGAAAATCCACACCCCGATCAGCAACAGCATCGGGAACCAGGAAATAAACACCTGCATCAGCAACGAATCCTGCTCCGGCGCCTGTGCCTTGACCTCGACACCATTGCTTAACAGGTCATTGATCATTTCCGGATCGTTGGGCGTATAGGTTGAGAATTGCTCACCACTCACCCGCCGCCCCTTGACCACACGACCGTCGATCACCACACTCTGTACACGACCGGCTTTGACATCGGCGATGAATTCAGAATAAGGAACGCTCTGCGCACGCGGTGCGGGGGGTCCGAAATTATTGAATACGGACATCAGGACAACCGCAATGATCACCCAGAGCAGGATATTTTTCGCCATGTCGTTCAAATCGAGTACCTCATAAAATTAAAATTGCTGACGGCGAGTGTCGGGCAGGAAAAGACTGAAAGGCATTGTCCTGTAAGGCGTTTCGGCCCGGTAGGTCGTTTCCTGAAACGATACTATACTTTCTTGCCCCTAGCCAGCGCATAGACTTCACGGCTGCGCGGTCTGGAGGCCTTCGGCTTGCGTATCAGCACCTTGTCGTAATGCTTGCGCAGATCACGCACCAGTTCATCAAAACCCTCGCCCTGAAACACCTTGACCAGCAAATCGCCCCCGGGTTTCAACACCCGGTCGGCAAAATCCACTGCCAATTCCACAAGATACATCGATCGCGGGATATCCACGGCTTCCGACCCACTTAGATTGGGGGCAATGTCCGACATTACAAGGTCAATCTCGCGGCTATCGAGCATTTTCATCAGGGATTCAAGCACACTATCCTCACGGAAATCGCCCTGCAGAAAGTCCACGCCGGGCAAAGGGTCCATGGGCAATATGTCCATGGCCATAATCTTGCCCTTGCGTCCAACGAGCGGCAGCGCGTACTGGCTCCAGCCACCCGGGGCAGCGCCCAGGTCCACCACCGTCATACCGGGCCTGAGAACCCGGTCACGCTGCTGGATTTCGTCGAGCTTGTAGACCGCGCGCGAGCGGTAACCCTCACGCTGGGCCCGCTTCACGTACTCATCATTAAAGTGCTCTTTCAGCCAGCGGCTACTGCTCTTGCTTCTGGACATATTCCCTGATTCATCTGTGGGGTTCGGTTATACTTTCGCGCCGGATTCGGAGTATTCATGAATGTCACTGACGGAACAACAGAAAAAGCACCTGCGCGGGCTCGGCCACAAGCTGAAACCGGTGATCATGGTGGGAAATAATGGCCTGACCAAGGCCCTGCTGGACGAGTTCGAGCGCTCTATCGCACACCACGAACTGATCAAGGTGAAGGTATCTGTCGGTGACCACGAGGCGCGCGACCAGGCGATTGCCGGAATGTGCGAACACAGCCACGCGCAACTGATCCAGCGGGTGGGGAACATGGCGCTGTTATTTCGCAAAAGAAAGAAGAAATCCGCCTTTGAGACATTGTAGATGCCCCTCCTCGCCGGCCTGGTTTTTGCCGTATTTCTTGTCACCTTCTCGTGGCGTGTAAACCAGTGGCTGTGCGGTGGCAAGCTCCGTTGTGACAGCTATCCACTGACCCTCACCGCCTCGGCCGTATTTCTCCTGGCCGTGGTCCTGGAAGCTATCTTCAACCCGGCTTATGAAATGCTGTTCGGACACAAGCTGTGGGAATATCGCGCCTTCCCACTACATGACGCCAATGTATCCATGCTGGGCGCCGCGCTCTGGTTTGCCTACGGGATACACCTGTACTTCACGTTACAGTCGCTGAAACACCGCCTGCCCGAGCGACTCAAGGGTCACCACGGTAAGGCCCTGATTATCGGCTTTGAAGCACCGCTGTTCGCGGAAGTCACGGGAAACCTGGTATTCCTGGCAATTGCCGGTCAGTACTACGCCTATTACCTGCCGGGAGACCTGCTGCACCTGACTTCTCTTCAGGCCATTCCTGTCTACGCCATTTGCATGTACATCGGACTGCACGCACTGGATTACCTTGAGCAAATACCACAACACAGAGGAATCCCGGCCGGTATCTTCGTAACAGGCGTCATGTTTCTACTGGCCGGCTAGTCCGGGTACCGACTTTAAAATTTGGGGTCAGAGTAAAAACTCCTGCCCAACCTGACAAACTGGGGCGCCCTCATCATGCCGTTGAGGCCCTCGCTTTCCAGGCGTCACCCTTCGCCCGGTCAATGATTCTACCCGCTTCTTAAACCTGTCGTTACCAAGCGCCAGCCCCTTGTTGGTCGACTCCCGAATATCATCCAGCACGCACTGTTCCATGCGCCCATCGAACAAGGCCCGGTAATTCTGAAGGCGATCATGCCTGGATTCACCCAATTTCAGGTAAACTTCATGCGGCTTCCACAACGCCGAATGCTTTCCCAGCGCATTGCAGCGATAACTTGACCAGCGGTAGTCTACCGGGTCGGATACCATATCGGCCCTGACCGGGTTCAGCTCAATGTAGCGTTGACAGGTCAGCAGATAATTATCCTCGTCAACCACGCACGACTTGAAACGCCCCTCCCAGAGAGTGCCTGTCCGTTGGTATGTTTTGTTGAAGTAATGAACGTAATAACGCCCCACTCTCTGCATCATACGCGAGATGCTGCCTGTCTCCTGCGGTGTAGCCAGCAGGTGTACATGGTTGGTCATAAAAACCCAGGCGTGGATGGCTACGCCGTATTTTTCCGATGAATCAATGAGCTGGCGCGCATAGACCGTAAAGTCTTTTTCCGACGCGAAGCATAACTGCCGGTTGTTTCCGCGTTGAATAATATGCTGAGGAATGCCAGGAGGACATATCCGTTTTAAACGTGCCATCAGTTCGTCCTTGAGCTGATTGTTGATTTATTAGCTTAACATCTCAGTGAAAATGTTCGATAGTTTTTACTCTGACCCCAAATTACTTGTGACCAGCACCAGACCGAGTACGCTGGTTATGAGGTAGGCAACCGAGGCAATGCCATGCATCGCGGCAAATGCCTCGCTACCAGCCAGTCCTTCAACGCGCATCGCTGCCACCTGG
>NZ_JBTTIO010000045.1:0-7479 GCF_058323355.1 Thiogranum sp. | reverse complement strand
AATCGGTGCAGCCGAGCATCGCAGCGACATGTGGATGAAGCGATCCCTTGTTTGAGCTGTTCACGCAGTGAACGGCGAGTTTGGGGTCGCGCCACATGTCGCGAGAAGCGCAGGGAACCCGCGTAGCGGGCAAATCACCGGCCATCAAATGCACCACCACATCGGGCGGATCAATCCACCAAACAAAAAGGTGACAGCTTCCACCTTAACCGGTTTAATACACCCCATGACTGAACTGAAAAACGACCGCTTCATCCGCGCCCTGCTCCGTCAACCCGTCGACGTGACCCCCGTGTGGATGATGCGCCAGGCCGGACGCTACCTGCCCGAGTATCGCGAAACACGCAAAAAAGCCGGCAGCTTCATGGATCTTTGCACCAACCCGGAACTGGCCTGCGAAGTGACCCTGCAACCGCTGGAACGTTTTCCGCTGGATGCCGCCATTCTGTTTTCCGACATTCTTACCATTCCGGATGCAATGGGACTGGGGCTGTATTTTGAAGAAGGCGAAGGCCCGCGTTTCAAAAACCCGGTGCGCGATGAAAAACAGATTGCCGCGCTCGGTGTGCCCGACCCGGAACAGGAACTGCGCTATGTGATGGATGCGGTTCGCACCATTCGTCGCGAACTGAACGGGCGCGTGCCGTTGATCGGCTTCTCCGGCAGCCCCTGGACGCTGGCGACCTATATGGTCGAGGGCGGTTCCAGCAAGGACTTCCGCACCATCAAGGCGATGTTGTACGAGCGCCCGGAACTGCTCGATCAACTGCTGGATACCGTTGCGCAATCGGTTGCGCTGTATCTCGACGCCCAGATCAGAGCCGGCGCGCAAACGGTCATGATTTTCGATACCTGGGGCGGCGCGTTGACACCTTCGGATTATTGCCGCTTCTCGTTGAAGCCGATGGAGCGCATTATCCGCAGCCTGCAGGAAAAAATGGGTGATCAGAAAGTCCCGGTGATCCTGTTTACCAAGAACGGTGGTCAGTGGCTGGAAGCCATGACCGATACCGGCGCCGATGCGCTGGGCCTGGACTGGACCACTGATCTTGCCGATGCGCGTCGACGTGTTGGCGACCAGGTTGCGCTACAGGGAAATCTTGATCCCTCGGTGCTCTATGCTTCACCGAAAACCATTCGCGAACAGGTTGGCAAGGTGCTGGCGAGTTACGGCAAGGGCAGCGGGCATGTGTTCAACCTGGGGCACGGGATTCATCCCGGTATCAATCCGGAACACGCCGGTGCGATGATAGAAGCGGTACATGACTTGAGCCGCGCCTACCACGACTAGCGCACTTCGCTCAACAGACGGCCGATCATGCCCTGCGCCTGTGACAGGTAACCACCGCCGAACAGGTTGTAGTGATTGAGGATGTGATAGAGATTGTAGAGGGTCTTGCGCGTTGCATAACCCGGATCAAGCGGCCAGTCGTTATTGTAGGCGGCGTAGAAATCCGCGCCGAATCCCCCGAACAGTTCCGTCATGGCAAGGTCGGTTTCCCGGTCACCGTAGTACACGGCAGGATCGAACAGGGTCGGTTCACCTTCCTGTGTGAAGGCATAGTTTCCGGACCAGAGGTCGCCGTGCAGTAATGAGGGTTGCGGTTCACGCCCGTCCATAAACGCCGGCAACCACTCGATCAGTTCGCCGCCGCTGGCTTCCAGTTCACGGCTGGCGCCAGATTCCAGCGCAAGGTTGAGCTGGAAGCCAAGGCGATGTTCCGCCCAGAAATCCAGCCAGCTTTTCTCCTGCGTATTGCGCTGTGGCGTGGAGCCTATTGTATTGTCCCGGTGCCAGCCGAATCGCTCGGCAGTACAGCGGTGCAGGGCGGCAAGCCCTTCGCCCAGTTGCGCGGCTGAGCCTGCGCCTCCCGGCGGCAGGTACTCCATGGCCAGGTATGCCTGTCCATCACTCGTGCCCCACACCAGCGGCTCGGGAATCCGTAAGGCTTCAGCCTGGCGCAGTGCCAGCAGGCCTTCCACTTCTGCCTCGAACATATCCAGTTTTGATGCGTGGTTGAGCTTGACGAAGAAGGACTGGTCATCGCACTCAAGCCGGTAGGCCTCGTTAATCGAACCACCGCCTACGGCAACCGGGCGGCCGGCCTGTACAGGCCGGCCAATGCTGGATTCCAGTTGTTGGGTGATGTGTTTCCAGATCGTCATTTTCAGCAACCTCTGGGTTCCGGCATATGCCTGAATGGCGGACAATGTCTCAAGGGAGTGTCTCAATCAGGGGGGCGGTAGAGAGACAGTCCCTGAAACAGGACAGAAAGATCTGCAAACTCAGCCGAGCAGTTTCAGTCGCTCATGCATCAGGCTGGTGCGCGGGAAGTGCGCCATGAGGAATTCCATCTGGTCGGCGAGGATGCGCTTGCCCTGCAGGTAGATATATTCAGCGTGGGTCGGTGTAAACGGTACCGCCAGCAGTTCCATGCCCGCCTGCTCCGGACTGCGTCCGGCCTTGTGGTTGTTGCAGCGGCGGCAGGCAGTTACGACATTGGTCCAGCTATCGGCCCCGTTCTGGCTGATGGGCGTGACATGATCGCGCGACAGGTCGCTGACGCGGAAACGTTCGCCGCAATACATGCACAGGTGGGCGTCGCGGCGGAACAGCGCCGGGTTGTTCAGTGGCGGGATATAATGGCCACGGCTGCGCTTCAACACCCGGTTGCTGCCGTGGGTGGCGATAATGGAATTGACCCGGATGATGCTCCTGCGCCCGGTGCGGGCACAGATGCCACCGTGCACCGTATACAGGTGAGTGCCACAGCTGTAGGCCACCTGGTCCAGGTAGTAGAGACGAACGGCGTCCTGGTAATTCACCCATTCCAGCGGCATGCCGGAGGCGTCGGTTCTCAGGACTTGCTGACGTAAATCGTACACACAAACCTCCCGAATCCGGTTTCCTGTATCTTATCCCAGAAATCCCGCGCCGTGTAAACGGTTGGGAGGCAAAATTCATGGCCCTGTCACCTTTTCCGGACGTTACATCACCGCCGCGAATCCGCTATCATTCCGCCCCTTATGCGCCAGTAGCGGATTTTCGGCGCACAACAGCCAAGCAGAACAAAACCAGCCGGTTGAACTGACCGGCCTGAGCTGGAGAAAGTCAGATGTCCATACGCCTGGGCGTGCCCAAAGAGATCGAGGCCGGTGAGCGACGTGTCGCCCTGGTTCCGCCCATTGCCGATCGATTCGTCAAACTGGGTGTCGAAATTATCATGCAGCGCGGGGCGGGCGTCAGCAGCCACTACCCGGATGACGCCTACGGGAATGTCACCCTGGTCGACGATGCCGCCGCCGTGTACCAGCAGGCCGACGTGATCCTCAAGGTACAGCCGCCAAACGAGTCCGAAATCGAACAGATGAAGGACGGTGCCGTGGTGATCGGCATGCTGCAGCCACACAAATTCCCGCAACGTGTCGCCAAACTGCGCGACCATAAAATTCTCGCCTTCGCCATGGAACTGGTGCCACGCATCTCGCGCGCCCAGAGCATGGATGTGCTGTCCTCGCAGGCCGCGGTCGCCGGCTACAAGGGCGCACTGCTGGCCGCCAACCACGCCAGCGGCTTCTTCCCCATGCTGACCACCGCGGCCGGCACCATTCGTCCGGCCAAAGTCCTGGTGATCGGCGCCGGTGTTGCGGGCCTGCAGGCCATCGCCACCGCCAAACGCCTCGGCGCCATGGTGGAAGGCTACGATGTACGCAGCGCGACCCGCGAGCAGGTTGAGTCGCTGGGCGCCAAATTTGTCGATACCGGCGTGTCGGCGGAAGGCGAGGGCGGCTATGCCCGCGAGCTGACCGACGAGGAAAAGGCCAAACAGCAGGAAGTGCTGGAAAAACACCTGGTCGCGGCGGATGCCGTGATTACTACCGCCGCCATCCCCGGTCGGCCGTCGCCGAAGATTATCCGTAAGGAAATCGTCGAGCAAATGAAATCCGGCGCCGTCATCATCGACCTGGCCGCCGAAGGCGGTGGCAACTGTGAAGTTACCGAACCCGGCAAACCCATCGAACACAATGGCGTGGTGGTGTACGGCCCGCTCAACGTGCCCAGCGAGCTGCCCATCCACGCCTCTGAAATGTACGCGCGCAACCTGCTGAACTTCCTCACCCCGATGATCGAGGATGGCGAATTCAAACCCGACTTCGACGACGAGGTTATCGCCGACAGCACGCTGACCCGCGAGGGTGAAATCAAACACGCCCCCAGCCGCGAGCTGGTGGAAGGATCTGCATCATGATCGAAGGCTTTACTGCACTCTATATCTTCATGCTGGCGGCATTTACCGGCTACGAGGTCATTGCCCGCGTGCCGGTTATCCTGCACACGCCACTGATGTCGGGTTCCAACTTCGTGCACGGCATCGTGCTGGTCGGCGCCATGGTCGCCATGGGCCACGCGGAAACGGATATCGAAAAACTGATCGGCTTTATCGGCGTCATGCTCGCCGCCGGTAACGCGGTAGGCGGCTATGTGGTCACCGAGCGTATGCTGGAAATGTTCAAGAGCAGCAAGGAGGCCAAATAAATGGGCTTCCTGATCGACGTCAGTTATTTCCTGGCCGCTGCGCTGTTCATCCTCGGCCTCAAGCGTATGAGCTCACCGGCCACCGCACGCGGCGGTATCGTATGGGCCGGTGTCGGCATGCTGGTCGCCACCATCATTACCTTTGCCACGCCCGGCATGCACAACTATGGCTGGATGACGCTGGCCATTTTCATCGGCGGCGGACTGGCCTGGTACAGCGGCAGGAAAGTCGCCATGACCGACATGCCGCAGATGATCGCCATCTACAACGGCATGGGCGGCGGTGCGGCGGCAGCCATTGCAGCGGTTGAACTGCTGCGTGGCTCCTTCCCTTCCGCGACGTTCCAGATCCTCGCCGTCCTCGGCGCCATGATCGGCTCGGTGGCTTTCTCCGGTTCCATGATCGCCTTCGCCAAGCTGCAGGGGCTGATGAAGCGTTCGATGATTTTCCCCAGCCAGCAACGTATTAACCTGCTGGTGTTCGGCGCCTTGCTGGTGATGGGCATCGTGCTGATGAACGCCGACCAGCCCGGTGGTGGCAGCATCCTGATTTTCTTCACGCTGGCACTGGCCTTCGGCATTATGATGACCCTGCCGATCGGTGGTGCCGATATGCCGGTGGTCATCTCGCTGTATAACGCATTGACCGGTCTGGCGGTGGCGTTTGAAGGTTTCGTGCTGGGTAATGCCGCGATGATTATCGCCGGTACCGTGGTGGGTTCCGCGGGTACCCTGCTCACCCAGCTGATGGCAAAAGCCATGAACCGGCCGATTTCCAATGTGCTGTTCTCCGGCTTTGGTTCGGGTGCCGGCGGCGAAGCCGCCGTGGAAGGCGAACAGGGCACCATGAAAGAAATCGATGCCGCCGACGCAGCGGTCATGATGGCCTACGCCAACAAGGTTATTATCGTACCTGGTTACGGCATGGCCGTGGCGCAGGCGCAGCACAAGGTATGGGAATTTGCCAAACTGCTGATGGACCGTGACGTTACCGTAAAGTTTGCCATCCACCCGGTGGCCGGGCGCATGCCCGGGCACATGAACGTACTGCTGGCCGAAGCCGGCGTACCCTACGACCTGATCTACGATCTGGAAGAGATCAACGAGGAATTCGCTACCGCCGACGTGGCACTGGTGATCGGCGCCAACGACGTGGTCAACCCGGTGGCACGTACCAACCCGGACAGTCCTATCTACGGCATGCCAATCCTCGACGCCGACAAGGCGAAGAATGTCATCGTCATCAAGCGCGGTCGCGGCAAGGGCTTCTCGGGCATCGAGAACGGCCTGTTCTTCCTCGACAACACCCGCATGTTGTACGGCGATGGTCAGGAAGTGGCCGGCAAGCTGATCGCCGAAGTCAAACAGGTGTAAGACCAGGGAATCCCGCATTAATCCGCCATTGCGAGCGAAGCGCGGCAATCTGTTTGCCAGGATATTTGGATATTTGGGGTCAGAGTAAAAACTGCATCTATTGCATATTGCTAATCACAATCAAAAGACAAGTTTTTACTCTGACCCCAAATATTAGAACAACATATCGAGAAAACGTTCTGTGGTCTGCGGGTTCATATTCCTTATTATTTTATAGCTGACATGTGCATCGTAGTCCCGGTCATTGATCGACTGCCTGTCAACTTCCACACCCCACATCGGATCGATGCGGTTGGGTAAGAACGAATAACGCATATCCATGACAAGGCCAGGGTAACGCTTGCTCACGGCAAGAAAATCATCCGAGAACCAGCGGAACCGCTCGATGTCCCTGGCCTGCTGACTGCCTTCTGGCAACCAGGGGAAATCCCGCTTCACATCCAGCTTCCTGATCGATGAGCCGGGCAGGTATTCTACGTCCCACAGCAGCTTTACGGCATCTACATAATAACGACCGTCATATTCATAAATGGTCTTCCATAAATGACGGTTGGCAAAGCTCGGCTTTACCTGCATACGCACCGTGTCATGACCGCGCTGTTCGGCCAGCGCGTACACCGCCTGTTCCGCACGCTGTTTCTGCACAATACCAAGAGACAGGAAAACAACGGCGTACACAAAAGCAATTCGTGCATACATCGGCTTGTTCCTGAACGCGGAAAACACAATCAATGCCAGCACCGGCAGGGTAAACAACGGGTCGATAATAGAAACGATGTTCCACGCAACCCGTTCATCGCTGAACGGCCAGAACAACTGCGTACCGTATGACGTGCAGGCATCGAGCAGCCCGTGCGTTGCATAGCCCAGAAACGCAAACAGGTAGATCTGCCGGAATGACAATCGCGATTTTGCAAACGGGTAGAACACCAGCGCACACAACAATGCGCCCACAGGAATAAAAACCAGCGCATGAGTAAACTGGCGGTGAAACTCCAGGAACAGCAACGGGTCTTTCGGGGAGTGGATGAAAATATCCAGGTCTGGCGCCATGCCCGCCAGGGCGCCGATCAACAGGGCGCTGATCTGTTTCGACCGGTTGCCGGCAAACGACTGTGAAAAACTGGCGCCAAGACCGGCCTGTGAAATGGGATCCATCAGCGTTGAAGCCTGTCGCGCAGTTGTTGTCGTTGCTTCGGTGTCATGTGTTTCCAGCGTTCGCGCTGCTTCTGGCGGAAAGCCTCACGCTCGGTGGGCGACATGGACTGCCACTTTTCACGCAGGGCCGCACGCCGTTCCGGTGGCAGTTGCATGAACCACTGACGGCGTTTGCGCAGACGCTCCTGTTTTTCCGGCGGCAATTTACTGAAGTGCTCGCGGCGTTCGCGCAGCAGCTTGCGCTGTTCCGGCGTCATGGCCTGCCAGTGTTTGAAACGTTCCCTGACTTTGGCTTTTTGTTCCGGCCCCATGTGCTGCCAGCGCTCGGCGCCCTTGCGCAGTTTTTCCTGGCGCTGTGGCGGCAGTGTGTCCCAGTGTTTCCTGAACGGCTTGAGCACCTTCTGCTCCGT